>CALXVT010000014.1 GCA_944392175.1 uncultured Clostridia bacterium | reverse complement strand
CAAATGCATTCTAATCACAGAGAAGATATAGATAAAGTATATGCAGGAGATATTGCTGCAGCAGTTGGACTAAAAGAAGTTACAACTGGAGATACTTTATGTGATATGGATCATCCAGTAATATTAGAATCAATGGAATTCCCAGAGCCAGTTATCGATATTGCTATCGAACCAAAAGACAAAGTAGCACAAGAAAAAATGGGTATAGCATTATCAAAACTAGCAGAAGAAGATCCAACATTCAAAACATATACAAATCATGAAACAGGACAAACAATCATCGCTGGTATGGGTGAATTACACCTAGACATTATCGTTGATAGATTGAAAAGAGAATTTAAAGTTGAATGTAATGTAGGTAAACCACAAGTTGCTTACAAAGAAACAATTAAAAAGAAAGTTAAAGTTCAAGGTAAATTCATACGTCAATCTGGAGGTAAAGGACAATATGGTGATGTTTGGTTTGAAATGGAACCATTAGAGCCAGGAAAAGGAATAGAGTTCGAAAGCAAAATCGTTGGTGGTGTTGTTCCTAAGGAATACATTAAACCAATCGAACAAGGTATGAGAGAAGCAGCTGAAGGTGGATATTTAGCTGGATACCCAGTTATAGATTTTAAAGCTACATTAGTAGATGGATCTTACCATGAAGTTGACTCTTCAGAAATGGCATTCAAGATTGCAGCATCTATGGCATTTAAAGAAGGATGTAAACAAGCAGGTGTTGTTATTCTAGAACCTATCATGAAAGTAGAAATAACTGTTCCAGAAGAATACATGGGAGAAGTTATTGGTGATGTAAACTCTAGACGTGGAAGAATGGAAGGAATGGACGGAAATGATGGAATGCAAGAAATCCATGCATTTATTCCATTATCAGAAATGTTTGGATATGCTACAGATTTACGTTCTAAAACACAAGGTAGAGGAACATATTCAATGGAACCATCACACTATGAAGAAGTTCCAAAATCAATATTAGAACAAATTGTAGCTACAAGAGGAAAGAAAAGCGAATAATATTTAGCATTTTACTTGATTTTTTACAGAATATAGTATAAAATGAAGTTCGTAAAAATAAATGCGTCAAAAAGAAAATAAAATATAGAGATGAAAATCTCAAAAAAATTAAAGGAGGAATAAAAATGGCTAAAGAAAAATTTGTTAGATCAAAGCCACACGTTAACATTGGTACAATCGGACACGTTGACCATGGTAAAACAACAACAACAGCAGCTATTACAAAATATTTATCATTAATGGGAAGAGCAAACTTCGAAGCATATGATGCAATCGATAGTGCTCCAGAAGAAAAAGCAAGAGGAATCACAATTAACACAGCACACGTTGAATATGAAACAGAAAATAGACACTATGCACACGTTGACTGCCCAGGACACGCAGACTACGTAAAGAACATGATTACAGGTGCTGCTCAAATGGATGGTGCTATCTTAGTTGTTTCAGCAGCTGATGGACCAATGCCACAAACAAGAGAACACATCTTACTTGCAAGACAAGTTGGTGTTAAATATATCGTTGTTTACTTAAATAAATGTGATATGGTAGATGACCCAGAATTATTAGACTTAGTTGAAATGGAAGTTAGAGACTTATTAACAGAATATGGTTTCCCAGGAGATGATATTCCAGTTATAAAAGGATCTTCATTACAAGTACTAGAAAGTACATCAAAAGATCCTAACGATCCAGTATATCAACCAATCAAAGAATTATTAGATGCAGTTGATAGCTACATCCCAACACCAGAAAGACCAGTAGATCAACCATTCTTAATGCCAATAGAAGATATATTCTCTATTACTGGTAGAGGAACAGTTGCTACAGGTAGAGTAGAAAGAGGAGAAGTTAAAGTTTCTGACGAAGTTGAAATCGTTGGATTATCAACAGAAAAGAAAAAATCAGTTGTTACTGGTGTAGAAATGTTCAGAAAATTATTAGACCAAGCAGAAGCTGGAGACAACATTGGTGTTCTTTTAAGAGGTATCCAAAGAACAGATATCGAAAGAGGACAAGTTTTAGCTAAACCAGGAACAATACATCCACATACAAAATTCACAGCACAAGTTTATGTATTAACAAAAGAAGAAGGTGGAAGACATACACCATTCTTCAATGGATATAGACCACAATTCTATTTCAGAACAACAGACGTTACAGGTGTTATCGAATTACCTGCTGGAACAGAAATGGTTATGCCAGGAGATAACGTAGATATGACAATCGAACTAATCACACCAATCGCTATGGAAGAAGGATTAAGATTCGCTATCCGTGAAGGTGGAAGAACAGTTGGTTCAGGTGTTGTTTCTAAAATATTTGAATAATATATAAATTAAAAGAAGTGCATCATTATGGTGTACTTCTTTTTTGCGTCATAAATTTATAATCTTCATTAATTGGCTAATATATAGAGAGGCTCTAGATAATCACTAAAACTTATTATATAAAACTATACTATTTGGTCAAAAAGTATTGCTTTTTAAAAAAAGAAATAATACAATAAATAAATCAAAACAAGATGGAGGAAACAAAGATGGTTATACTACTAGATGCAATGGGTGGAGATAATGCACCAGATGCTAATATAAAAGGAGCAATAAAGGCTATAAACAAGCTAGATAGTTCAACAGAAATATTACTAGTAGGAAATGAAGAAGTAATTAATAATAGAATTAAAGAATTATATGGTAAAGATAATATATCAGATATTTCAGACAGAATAAAAATACATCATACTACAGAAACTATAGAAATGGAAGATACACCAACTGTCGCTATAAAACATAAAAAAGATTCTTCTATGGTAGTTGGTTTCAATTTATTAAAACAAGGGCAAGGAGATGTATTTATATCTGCAGGAAATTCAGGGGCTTTACTTACAGGAGCTACATTATTAGTTGGTAGAATAAAAGGAATAGATAGACCTGCATTAGCTGGAATATTACCAGCACATAAAAGCCAATTATTATTAATGGATTGTGGTTCTAATACAAATTGTAAGCCAATAAACTTATTACAATTTGCACAAATGGCTTCTATCTATTTAAGAAATACTTTTGGAATAGAAAAACCCGCAATTGGATTATTAAACATCGGAACAGAAGAAACAAAAGGTAATGAATTGACTAAAGAGTCATATGATTTATTAAAAGAAAAATCAGAAGAATTAGATATTAACTTTATCGGAAATATAGAAGGAAGAGATGCTTTCTCTGGTAAAGTTCATGCAATAGTAACTGATGGATTTACAGGTAATATTTTCTTAAAAACTACAGAAGGAGTAGGAAAATTAGTAAAAGTTTCTCTAACAGAAAGTTTAAAGAAGAATCTTTTATCAAAAATATGTAGCATTCCATGCTTGCCAGCTATAAAAAGATTTTCTAAAAAGATGGACTACAAAATATATGGAGGAGCATTATTTTTAGGAGTAAAAAAACCTGTAGTAAAAGCACATGGAAGTAGTGATGAAAAATTATTCGAATACACGGTCATTCAAGCAGAACAATTCGTTAAAAACAAGGCAGTAGAGAAGATGACAGAAGAATTTTTAAAACAAAAAGAACAAAATAACAATTAGTGCTTGACTTTTTTATAACAATATATTATTGTTTATGCAGAAGAAAAAACACGTGAGAGGAGGTGTGCATAGTTAAATGAACCAAGAAGAAATTTTTGAAAAAGTAAAGAAAATAATTGTAGAACAATTAGGTGTTGCAGATACATCTGTAACAATGGAAGCTTCTTTTATAGATGATTTAGGAGCAGATTCTCTAGACATAGTAGAATTAATTATGGCATTGGAGGAAGAATTTGATATGGAAATACCAGACGAAGATGCAGAAAAAATCGTTTCTGTAAGCGACGTTGTAGATTATATCAAAGATAATGCTTAATTTAATATAAGTTCTTATAAAGAATTTATTACTAACCAGAAGATATCATACGAGACTATGATATCTTTTTTTGTTGTATAGGAAATCACTTTTCCTATACAACAAAAATATTAAAGTGATTGTAATAAAAATATAATAAAAATGTAACATGTCTGATATAGCTAAATTATTATTATAATATTATAATGAAATCAATATTATGTAAAAAGGGTGATATGATGGAAGAAAAATTAGGTAAAATTGTATTTGATGGAAGAATATATGATCTAGATAATTGCGAACCTGAAAAATTAAATAAATTATTACAAGATTTAAAGGAAGAGGAAAAAAAATTAGCAAAACAAATAGATGAAGCTATGAATGCTGATTTAGCTGATGAAGAAGATTAATAATAGGAGGGGATAAAATGGAAGCTGAAAATAGTGTTACAGATTTATTAAAAAAATATATTGAAGTTCAAACACAGTTAAAATTAGTTCAAACAGCTATATTTATGAAAGACAGTAAAGATAAAATAGCTAAAAAAACTCATGATATGATGGAATTTGCTGAGAATCAAGCTGATGAATTACTAAAAAAAGGAAAAGATGCAATAGAAGAAGCTAGAAAAGGGTTAAATGATAAAGTACAAGATGCCAAACAAGGAATAAGTGACAAAATACAAGATACTAAACAAGGAATAAGTGATAAAATTTCAAGTACTAAAGATTATGCAAATGAACAAGTAAAAGTATATATGGAAGCAAGGGCTGCTATTGATGATTACAAAGCTTCTGTTGAAGCTGTAAATGATGATTATAATAAATCATATAAAGGATTGATGGCTTCAAGAGAATTACTTGAGGAAGAAGAAGCAGATAAAATTGTTGAACAAGGTGATATAGTTAAAAATATTAAAGCAACTAAAAAAACAGAAGATTATAAAGAGTGGAAAAAAGCAGTTGCAGATAAATCACAAGAAATAAAAAAACATTCACAAGATCCAGAAACTTTATCAGTATTAATTGAAGAATTAAAAGAACTAAAAGCTCAAGATCCTACTTTAGGTGATAGAAAAAAATTAGAAGGAGTAAAAGATAGAATTGCTGAAATAAGAGATGCGAAATATGAAAATGATGATAAAGTTATGGCATTAAAAGAACAAAGAGATTATGACTTAGATGACTTATTAGAAACTAAAAATACAGCTTTAGATAAAATTGGAAGACAAAATATATGGCAAAAGATTGTTGCAAGATTTGTTCCAAAAACAAAAAAATTCAAGACACAAGTTGTTGATAAAGTAGTAGAAAAAGCAAAATATATTAAGGATGAAAAGTTACCAGAAATTATAGAAAAGAATGCAAAAGCTCGTATTGCCAGAAGAGATAAAGTAATAGATTTATTAGAAGATACACAAAAATTTGTTAGTGATAGATTTGATGATTTAACTAAAAAAGCAATTCCAGCAGTAATTAAAGCTGGAAAAGATACAAAAGATAAAATAGTGCAAGGATTTAAAGATGCTGGTAAGAAAATAATAGAGACTAAAGATAATGCAAAAGATTTTGTATCAGGAAAATTAGAAGAAGGAATAAAGAAAGCTTCTGATCAATTACAAGATTTTGCAGATGCTGATGGAAGATAAAAAAAGAAGATAATAATATCTTCTTTTTTTACTTGCAAAAAAAATAAAATGCTATATAATAATGAACATGGAGGGAGAATTTATGCTAGAACAATTTGAAAAAAATATTGGTTATGTTTTTAAAAATAAGGAACTTCTAAAAACTGCTTTAACACATACATCATATGCATATGAAAAAAAAGTACAGAGCAATGAAAAATTAGAATTTTTAGGAGATAGTATTTTAGAATTTATATCTAGTGAATTTTTATATAAAAATTATACTAAATTAAATGAAGGAGAAATGACTAAAGTTAGAGCTACTGTGGTATGTGAAGATAGTTTGTATAAAATTGCGACAAAGCATAATTTTAGTGATTTCTTATATTTAGGGAAAAGTGAGATTTCAAACAAAGGAAGTAAAAATGTAGCAATATTAGCAGATAGTGTAGAAGCAGTAATTGCTGCAATATTTTTAGATGGTGGATTAGAACCAGCTAAAAAGTTTATAATAGAAAATCTAAAGGATGAAATAGAAATTGCAAGTAAAAATGTAGGTCAAAAAGATTATAAAACTGTATTACAAGAAAAATTGCAACAAGCTGGAAGTGTCCATATAGAATATAATATTATAAAAGAAGAAGGGCCTGATCATAATAAAAGTTTTACAGCAGAAGTAAAATGTGATGGCAAACAATTAGCAATTGGTAAAGGTAGTTCAAAAAAAGCAGCTGAAATGGAAGCTGCAAGAAAGGCAATAGAATTATCTTAGATTGGAGGAACAATGAATAAATTAATTATTCCAATAACAATAAAGGAAAATAAAGCTAAATTAAATGTAGAAGAATTAAAAGATGAGAAAATTATATTAGACATACAAAATGAGAACTTTTCACCTTTTAATATAGAAACGCAAGAAAATGTGCTTAAGCAAACTGAACAAAAAAATATTTATGGAATTAGAATAACTCTTAATTCAAATGATGTAAAAAAACAATCTATAAAAGAATTAAAGAAATATAAACTAAAAGAAGTAAATTTATTAGTTGAATCTACTAATGATTATATATTAAGAAATATTGGTTCAAACTATGATTTTAGAAAAATAAAAAAAGCTTCTAAAACAATTAAACATAATTTTATAAAAATGAATATTATAACTGTAATTGGACTACCAGAAGCTACATTAGCAGATGATTTAAATACAATAAAACAAATATCAAAATTAAAACCAAAAGAAATAATTATAATTGCATGTGACGAAAATTATAACAATAAGGTTAAAGAATTATATGCTTCTAACGAATATGAGCCTTTATCTACTATTCAAATTACAGAAAGATTAAAAGAAGTTATATCAGTTGCAGAAAAAGCTGGAATAAAAAATATAAAAATAGAAGAGAGAAATAATATAAAGAACAATGTTTTAGAAAGTATTTGGTATGATAGAATTGTAGAAAAAATAAAATCATATAATGTAAAAGTTAAAGAAGTAAAAATAGAAGCAAATCCAAAAGATATAGAAAATATTAAAGGAATGGAAAATACAAATTTAATTAAATTAAATGATACATATGATGTTGAAATTAAATTAGAAGAAAATGAAAAAATTAAAGAAGGTCAACTAAAAATGCAAATTCTAAAAACTTATACAGATTTTTTAGAAGAAAAATAATAAAAGCATAAAATCACCTATTAATACCAATAATGGTAGTATAGGTGATTTTTTATGAAAAAATATTTAAAAAATTCAATTTCAATTATAACAGGTTGTATACTTATGGCAGGAGGAACATCTTTTTTATTACTTCCAAATAAACTTTCAGCAGGTGGTTTTGCTGGAATTGCGACAATTATATATTATTTATTTAAAATACCATTGGGAACATTTATGTTTATAATAAATATTCCAGTATTAATATTAACTTATTATAAATTAGGTAAAAAATTTGTAATAAATTCTATTATTGGAACAATATTATATTCAGTTTTTATAGATCTTTTTGATAAATTTCCAGCTGTAACTAATGATAGATTACTTGCTTGTATATATGGTGGAATTCTAACAGGAATAGGAACAGGTTTATTGTTAAATGTTAAGGCGAGTACGGGCGGAACAGAGCTTGTATCAAATATTATTAAATCATATAATGTAAAATATAGAACTAGCAATATGATTATAGTAATTGATACAGTTATAGTTTTATTAAATGTTATTTTCTTTGGTGAAATAGAGATTGGATTATATTCTGCAATTGCAATAATAATAATGGGAAAAGTAATAGATATTTTAGTTGAAGGAACCAATTTTTCTAAATTGCTATTTATAATATCTGAGAAAAATGATAAAATAGCTAAAGAAATAGGTGAAGTAGTAAAAAGAGGAACAACAGGAATATATGGCAAAGGAATGTTTAAAAACAATGATAAAATCATTTTAATGTGTGCAATTGGAAGAGGAGATTTGCCAAAAGTAAAACAATTAGTAAAAGAAATTGATAAAGATGCATTTATTATAATATCTAATGCACGTGAAGTATTAGGTATGGGATTTAGAGAGGATGAATAATGAAAGAGCAAGAATTTTTATTAGAAAAATATAATTCATTTAATTTAAAAGATATTTTTGATTGTGGTCAATGTTTTAGATGGAATATAGAAGATGATGGAAGTTATACAGGAGTTTTTAAAAGAAATGTAATTAATGTCAAAATGCAAAATAATGGCATTCTATTTAAAGGAATTTGCGAAGATAATATAATTCCTACTATCATTGATTATTTTGACTTAGAACGAGATTATGAGCTAATAAAGAGCAAATTATCAAAAGTAGATGGAAATATGAAAGAGAGCATAAAATATGGCCAAGGAATAAGAATTCTAAATCAAGATTTATGGGAGACAATTATTTCTTTTATTATTTCTGCAAATAACAATATTCCAAGAATAAAGGGAATAATAGAAAGACTTTCAAAAAAATATGGAGATAAAATTGTGTATAATGGAAAAGAATATTATACATTTCCAACAGCTGAGCAATTAAAAGATGTTTCTGTAGAGGAGTTTAGAGAATTAGGCTTAGGTTTTAGAGATATACGTTTATATGAAACTACTAAAATGGTTTTAAATAAAGAAGTAGATATAGATAATTTACACAATATAAAAGATACAAATATTGTAAGAGATGAATTATTAAAACTTTCTGGTGTAGGTCCAAAAGTTGCTGATTGTATATTACTTTTTTCTACATTAAAAAGATTTGATGTTTTTCCAATAGATGTATGGGTAAGAAGAGTTATGAATGATTTATATATACATAAAGAAAAAGAACAAGATGTAAGTAAAAAAGAAATTTTAAAAATTGCTAATGATAAATTTGGAGATTTAGAGGGATTAGCACAACAATATTTATTTTATTGGAGAAGAGAACTAGGTTAGTTCTCTTCTATAAAAATGGCAGAAATGGTCGAAAAATGGGGAAAACTTAAGCTAATAAAACATAATTATCTATTTACAAAGATAATCAAATATGATATAAATGTATCAGATTTATTCTAAATCGTTTTTTTATTAAAAAGTTTAATTCAAAAGTTTTTTCAAGATAAATTAAAGTCTTAAAATACCCTAAAAATAAAAAAGTTAATAATTAAAAGGGAGGTGATATTTGTAGTTTAGTAAATTATAGATATATGTAAATAACTCCGATTTATTATGCACGTCTACGGTTTAGAATAAATCTAAATTAATATAAGGTGGTAAAATTTGTTATCAATAGTAAAAACTATATCTTTATTTGGTACAGTAGGAAGTATTATAGAAGTACAAGTAGATATTTCTTCTGGAATTCCTAATTGGGAAATGGTTGGAATGCTAGATAAAAGCATTCAAGAAGCAAAAGAAAGAATAAAAGTAGCTTTAAAAAATTGCAAAATAAAAATTCCTGGTAAAAAAATTAGTATAAATTTAGCACCAGCAGAAATAAAAAAAGAAGGAACGAATTTTGATTTAGCCATAGCAGTTGGTGTTCTACAAAACCTAGGAATTGTTCAGCCAGAAAATAAAGATGTTTTATACATAGGTGAAATTTCTTATGATGGAAGTATAAAAGCTGTAAATGGAATATTACCAATGTGTTTAGAGGCAAAAAGGCTAGGAATAAAAAAAGTATATATCCCATATGAAAATTTGAATGAAGCTATGTTTGTAAAAGATTTAGAAATCTTAGGTGTAAAAACACTTCAAAATTTAATCGAAAAAAATTATTTTTTTATCTTAAATAAAAATCCTGTTATAAAAGAAAAAGAATTTAATATAGATATGTCAGAAGTATTTGGGCAAGAAAAAGTAAAAAGAGCATTAGAAATTTCTGCTGCAGGTGAACATAGTATAATTTTAGTTGGTTCACCAGGAGTTGGAAAAACAATGCTTGCTAAAAGAGCTATAACAATTTATCCAGAATTAAATTATGAAGAAATAATAGAAGTCATGAAAATAAATAGCATATTAGGAAATATAAAAGAAAATTTAAAGATTAACAGACCTTTTATAGAGATAAGTCCTAATATCACTTTAAATGCTTTTGTTGGAGGAGGGAGATATCCAAAGCCAGGTGCAGTTAGTATTGCAAATTTAGGAATATTATTTATGGATGAATTTCCAGAGTTTGATAGAAATAAAATTAATTTGTTAAAAAATATATTAGATACAAAATTTGTTAAATTAGATAGAGTTAGCGGATCTGCTATGTATCCAAGTAAATTTGTTCTAATAGCTGCAATGAATCCATGTCCATGTGGTTATTATGCTTCAAATATAAAAGAATGTGTTTGTAGTAAAAACAAAATAAGAAACTATTTATCAAAAATAGGAAAAGCTATAATTGATAGAATAGATTTACAGGTAAATGTTAAAAAGGTAGATTATAGATTTGTATCTAAAAACCAAATATGCGAAAAAAGCCAAGATATTAAGAATAGAGTTAAACAGGCGAGAGAACTACAAAAAGAAAGGTATAAAAAAGAAGGTATATTAACAAATTCAGAATTAAATTCTAATCAAATAAAGAAGTATTGTGCTTTAGATAAGCAAACAAATGAATTTGTTAAAGAATTATATATAAAAATGGGATTAAGTGTAAGGTCATATAACAATATATTAAAAGTTTCGAGAACTATAGCAGATTTGAATTATAAAGAGAATATAGATATTCAAGCTATAGCAGAAGCTGTTCAATATAGATGTTTAGAAAAATTATATAAAGAAGGGATGTAAAATTATAGAAATCGATTATAGAGATTATAGATATCCAAAAAAATTATTAAAGATAAAAGACTTTCCTAAAAAGATATATGCTAGAGGGAATATAGAACTTCTAAATAAATTAGGAATTGCAATAGTAGGCTCAAGAGATTGCTCTAAATATGGAATTAATCAGGCATATAAATTTGCAAATTCTATTTCTAAAAATGGAGTTTGTGTAATAAGTGGATTAGCTATAGGTATAGATGAATTTGCCCACAAAGGAGCATTAAAGAATATAGGAAATACTATAGCAGTACTAGGTTCAGGACTTAATAATATTTATCCAAAGGAAAATATTAAACTTGCAGATGATATTATAGAAAATGGAGGATGTATCATTTCAGAATATCCAAATAATGCTGAAGTAAAAATGTCAAATTTCCCAAAAAGAAATAGGCTTATAAGCGCCATTTCAGAAGGAATATTAGTAATAGAAGCTAAATACAGAAGTGGTAGTACAATAACTGCAAATTTAGGATTTAAACAAGGGAAAAAAGTTTTTTGTTTGCCAAGTAATATAGATAGCAAGTTAGGAGTAGGAACAAATAAATTAATTCAGAAAGGAGCAAAACTGGTAATAAATGTAGAAGACATTTTTAGTGAATTAGGTATAAAAAAATTAAGAGAAGATATTGTGCAAAAATGGAAATATGAAGAAAAAAATGTGCCTAAAGAATATAAAGAAATTTATAAGGCAATAGGTAATAGTCCAACAGATATAAACACAATATGTTATAAAACAAATATACCTATTCAAGAAGTAAGTCAAAAACTAACAATGTTAGAAATTAAAGAATATATAAGAGTATTACCAGGAGATATGTTTGTAAAAGTATGAATAAATTAGGAAAAATTGGAGAAAATACAGCAATTAAGTATTTAGAAAAAATGAAATATAAAATTCTAAAAACAAATTACAGAAATAGAAGAGGAGAAATAGATATAATTGCTTTTTTTAATAATATATTAGTCATTATAGAAGTAAAAGCACGAAGCAATGATAGATATGGAAATCCAATAGAAGCTGTAAATAAAGAAAAAGTAAAGAGAATTAAAAATTGTACAAATTATTATATATATAAAGAAAGGATAAAATTTTCCGAAATTAGGTTTGATGTAATTGAAATCTACCAAATAAGAGGAAATTACGTGGTAAATCACGTAAAAAATGCTTTTTAAGAAGTTTGACAAAACGAATTTAAAATAATAAAGTACTCATTAAGTGAAAGGAGTTGAATAGTTTTTTCCTTAAATTAAGGAGGGAGGAGAATACTATGGAAGGATTCTACTGTAGTGCAAAAAAGTTTAATGAAGAAGAAAAAGGAGCAGAAGTTAAATTTAGTGCACGTATTAGTATGACAATGTACGGCTGGATTGATGACGTAAAAGTACGGCTTGCTGGAATGAAAGAAAATTATGTACATTTAGATTATAAAGGACAAGATGATGAATATGCTTATTTTGAAAAAGTAACTTATCTCGAAAGATGCGCAATTTACAGATATAAGTTTTCTTTTATGTCTGAATGGACAAAATACCATGAATCTGATGAAAAGAAAATGTCTGTAAGTTTTAAGGTGCCTGACTGGGCAAGGGATGCAGTAATGTATCAAATTTTCCCAGATAGATTCTGTCGAGATTACAGTGTAAAAATCGAAGAAACTGGTACACGTACTATTCACAAAGATTGGAATGAACCTCCAATTGTAGGACCTGATAAAAATGGAGAGTGGGCACATGATTTTTATGGTGGAAACTTTAAAGGTATTAAAAAGAGATTAAAATATTTAAAAAGGCTAGGAATAGACGTTTTATATCTTAATCCAACATTTATTAGTGATTCTAACCATAAATATGATGCAGAAAACTTTAGAATGATTGATCCATTTTTTGGTGGAGAAATAGATCTAATAGATTTTATAAATGCAGCTCACAGTGTAGGTATGAAGGTTATAATGGATGTATCTTTTAACCATGTTGGAAAAGATAGTGTCTATTATAATAAATCAGGAAAATATAAAGAGCCAGGTGCATATCAGGGTCCACAATCTAAATATTTCTTATTTTTTAAGACCAGAATAGAAAATGGAAAAATAATATTTGATTATTGGTGGGGAATTCCAGATGAAGTTGTGTTAGATAAAGATTCTAAAGAGTATCAAGGCTACATTTGCGGTGTAGGAGGAGTAATTGATTGGCTGTTTTCGTTAGGCATTGATGGACTTAGAATTGATGTTGCTGATGACCTTACAGATTATTTTATTAATCTTATGGCAGAAGCTTGCAGGCGCAATAAGCCAGACTTCTTAATGATAATTGAAGTATGGAAAAATCCATTTAGAATGAACAGAAATTACATTTTGGATGGTAAAAGCGCCAATTCATTTATGAATTATTATTTGAAAGCCCCATTAATGGATTATATTAATTTAAAAGACGACATATATCTTAGAGAAAAAATTTATGAGGAGTTACAGGAATTTCCTGAGGGAATTATCCATACGGCCATGAATTTTACTTCTACACATGATATAAGCCGGCAAATTAATCTTTATGCAAATGAAGGAGTTTTCCTAGAAAAGGGAAATATAAGAAGAGAATGGCCTTGGAATCTTAAAAAGGAATTTGAAGATAATTTAAAATGGTTACAAGAATATACATTACCAAGAGATGTATATAAAAGAGCTAAAAAATTATTAAAATTGGAAGATTTTATTTTAACATTCTGGCCAGGATTCTTTGCAATTTTCTATGGAGACGAAGCAGGTGTTCAAGGATATGGCAATTTATCTAATAGGAAATCATTCCCTTGGGGAAAAAGAGATAAAGACATAACATCTTATGTAAGAGAACTTATTAAAATACGTCATAAATATCATGATTTTTTATGTGTTGCAGATACAGAGGTTTCAAAACTTACGAAGGATCAATTCGTATTCAAAAGAGTTAAAGATGACAAAAAAATAATTGTTATTGTTAACAACGGAGATCATGATATGGGAATTAAATACAGAGGAGAAATAATTAGTATGTATAACGCTAAAAATAATGTAATACACTCAAAAGGAGCAATAGCTTTATTAGGAGCATAATTAAAACCTTCTTTCACTAAACTAGCCAGTTGCAAGTTAATAACTTGCAACTGGTTTTCTGTTTGATATAATAAAGAAGAGGTGTGTTATAGTGATAAAAGAAGGATTAATATGCAAACCAGAATTTGATAATAAAAATAAATATTTACAATTTGGAAATAGAACTAATTGTAATAAAAAAATAATAGAAATAGCAAATAGCATTAATGAGCCTACAGATGGTTTAACTGTAAGAAAAATATTATTATGGATTAATCAAAATACTGTGCGAATTCATAATGATAAAGATGAAAGGAAGTTTAAAAGGAGTTCAGCAGAAATATTAGAATCTAAAGAAAGAACAGGATGTTGCGATAGTAGTACTTTATTTACTTCAATTGCAAGGTGTAAAGAAATTCCTACAATGCAGATTCTAACAATAAATAAAGATACTGGAAGAGATGGACATTTTTATGTGGCATCATTTTTAGTAGATACAGAAAAAAGAGGAAAATGGATATTAATTGATACAGATGCTCCTGTAAAAGATATAAGAGATGTAAGACTAAGTTCTTTAGATTTGGAAGATAGAAATATAAGTAGTAGAAGATATGCTTATGCATATACAGATGATTATAGTAATATAGAATTAAATGGAATAAAAATTAATTGTATTCAAAATATGAATAAATTACAAAATGAAGTTTGGAATATGCTAGATAAAAGAGATTTTGTAGATAAAATTCGTGAATAAGTTTATTTTATATATTTAAATTGACAAGAAGAATTATTATATATATAATTTTTTCATAATAACAAAGGAGGAAAAGATATGTATAGAATTAATAATTTACAAGATAATGATGATATTCGTGTAGCAGATGCAAAAGCTGGGATGAAGGTTATAGAATACATGTCTGATTTAAGTGTAATGCCATCAACAGCAATAACTGCTTATTATTGTTCAAGAATGAATGTAAGAAAAAGACAACTTTTAATAGAATTAGAAGATAATGAATATACAATTAGTGCAGGAGCTATGCAATGGTCAGTTGGAAATGTAGAATCAGTTGCAGATGTTAAAGGAGTAGGGGACTTTTTAGGAAAAGCTATAAAAGGAAGTGTTACAAAAGAAAGTGCAGTAAAACCAAAATATAGAGGAACTGGAACTTTAGTATTAGAACCTACATATAAACATATTTTATTAGAAGATTTATCAGCTTGGGATGGAGGAATAGTTTTAGATGATGGATTATTTTTAGCATGCGAGTCTAAAATTCAACAAAACGTTGTTATGCGTAGTAATTTATCATCAGCAGTTTTAGGAAATGAAGGTTTATTTAATTTAAGTCTTTCAGGAAGTGGATTTGTTGCATTAGAATCACCAGTGCCTAGAGAAGAATTAGTTGAAGTAGAATTACAAAATGACGTATTAAGAATAGATGGAAACTTTGCTGTGGCTTGGTCAAAAGGACTTGAATTTACTGTTGAAAAATCAACAAAGAGTTTAATAGGCTCAGCTGTTTCAGGAGAAGGATTTGTAAATGTGTACAGAGGTACAGGAAAAGTTTTAATGGCTCCTGTAAGAAATTTAACAACTGCATCGGCTACTTCGTTAGCTAGATAGATAATAAAGTAAATACAAAAAACGGAAGTATTTATACTTCCGTTTTTTGTATATATTATCTTTTTGAGAATTGTGGTGCTTTTCTAGCTTTTTTAAGACCATATTTCTTTCTTTCTTTCATACGTGGATCTCTTGTTAAGAATCCATTAGATTTTAATACTGGTCTATATTCTGAGTTAGCTTCATTTAAAGCTCTAGCAATACCATGTCTTATAGCTCCTGCTTGACCTGTAAATCCTCCACCTTGAACTTTACAAATAACATCAAATTTATCAGCTGTATTTGTTACGTTTAATGGTTGTCTTACAATATATTTTAATGTTTCTAATCCGAAATATTCATCTAAGCTTTTTCCATTAATTGTGATATTTCCTTTTCCTTCTATTAATCTAACTCTAGCTATTGCATTTTTTCTTCTACCTGTTCCATAGAACATTATTTTTTCTCCTGCCTTTGCCATTTAAAAATTCCTCCTTAATTTTTTGGATATAATCCTATATTAGAAATTCCATATTTCTGGTTTTTGTGCCATGTTTTCATGTTCACTACCAGCATATACTCTTAATTTTGTTAACATTTTTCTTCCTAAAGAATTATGTGGAAGCATTCCTTTAACAGCAATCATCATTGCTCTTTCAGGTCTTGTAGCCATCATATTTCTTGCTGAAGTTTCTTTTAATCCTCCTGGATATCCAGAATGACGTCTATAGAATTTTTGATCTAATTTTTTTCCTGTAAATGTTGCTTCAGAACAGTTTATTATAATTACGTGATCTCCAACATCTAAGTTTGGTGTATAAGTTGGTTTGTGTTTTCCTCTTAATAATCTTGCAGCCTCTGTTGCAACTCTACCAACTGGTTTATTTGCTGCATCTAAAATATACCATTTACTTTCGATTTCTTTTCCTTTTACACTATATGTAGTATTATTCATGGTAAAATTACCCTCCATTCAAAATTTTAATTTATATAATAAGCTTTAAATATATAAACTACCGGGGAGAGGCTTATATAATTATTACTTATTGACTAATTTAAAAGCTAATTCATAAAATTAGCATAATAATTTTAATACAAGAATCTTAAAAAGTCAAGGTGTTTCTAAGGAAAAATTCAAAAAAGTGTGAATTCTGCTTAACTTACATTGAAGATTACGTAAAATTGTGATAAAATATAAGAACTAAATATGTTGTTAGGGAGGAATAACGGATGAGGGAGATAATAATTGACGACTTAAGGGAAAAAGAAAAAAATGGTAAAGTAACCATCCCACAAAAATTTAGTAGTGTTACTGGAAATATTCGGAATGGGCTTTTCGAAGCAGTAGCAAAAACTGATAAGGAAATACATTTTTTGTATATGCCTGTAAGCCCAAATCATACACTTGAGGAAGCAAAAAAAGGAGAAAAGACTGTTAAAACTAGTAAAAATGAAGAACAGTTACCAACACCAATTTATAAAAGAGAGTGTATAAACCTAAAAGATGATGAATTTATCACTTTTTTTGGTAAAAAAATGGAAGTTGGAAAATTCTATTTTTGCAAAGCTCTTTATCAGGGAGAAATTATTGATTGGGGAGTTGACGTAGAAAAAGTAATAAATATGTCAACATATCAAATAATCTTTGATAAAGACGGTATGCGTGGGTATAATATTTTTTAGTAAAGAAGCACTCGAGAAATCGGGTGCTTTCTACTATCCAATATTGCAAAATTATGTAAATTTTAGTATAATTAAAGGTAGGAGTCAGTTGAATAATTAATAAGGCAAGGAGGTACCGTAATGGTAGAGAAAAAGCTGAATGAAAACCGGGTAACAATGTCAACAGGAGATTTTATTTTGTTTTCAAATAGAACAGAATTTAATCCTGGAAAGACATATGTCGTCCAGATTCTGGAATTTATAGAAGGGGAGAATATAAAGCTGATAAGAAAAAATACTCAAATTAGAGTAAAAGAAACTTATAAGCTAGATTCGTTCAACGTCGTGATTACAGATGATGGACGGAGAGGTTTCATCCAAAAACTCGGGAGTTTAACAGCTCAAGGACCAGAAGTCTACGAGTTCGAATCAGCTTCCGAATATCGTGATGATGGAATCGAGAATGAGGAGAATGATACTGATGATTATGATTTTATCATCTATGCCGGAAGAAAGGTAAAACCAGGTGATTATTGCATGTCAATGCAACCGAGTACTTCTGAAAAAATTGCAACAAAAGCAAAAGAAGTTCTTGGAAAAAGGTGTTTAAAAGTATTTTATGTAATAACACCGGGCATGCAAGAAGAGGACTCTTTAATAGTAAAAGGATTTACTATTGATAGAGTTTATAAAATCGGAAAAAATCAGTTGGTTGAGACCACTGATGGCAGAATTGGACTTAACTTATTGAGAACCAAGCGATAAACTTGGTTCTGGAATAAGCAAATTTGAAATTACAACTATATTGTGAATTCAAGTTTGCTTTTTTCTGTTATTATACAAAAAGGCAGAATTATTTTTATACAAAGGTACTAGCTCTATAAGGAGTGTCTTGCTAAAATTATGTAAAGTATGTTATAATAGTTATGTAGCAAAATTGATAGATTCATAAAAAGAAGAAGGGAGAATACTTATGAATCAATTAACAGAAAATAAGGGGCGGCAGGATGCCAAACTGAAAGAAAAAAAGGAACTTGACCTTATATCAACGGAGCGTGTATCTTTTAGTGATTGGGCGCGATGGATGGCATTTCATAGTGGAAGTGTAGAAGTCGAAGATACTGACTTTATATTTTTCCCTACATCACCACTATTCCAGTTGGGGAAGACCTACAGAAATGCAGCAATAATGGTATACTTTAAAATCGGAGAAGAAGAACACGCCTTAAAGAAAGGTTTCAGAAATCTCGATTTTATAAGAACCGGGAAAGACGCAGGAATAGAAGGAAAATCTCCATATGTCGTAACTTCCGAAGGACATGTGGGATATGAAGTAATAGTAAATCCTGCTTATGATGAATTGAAAGGGCCGGACATCGTTGGTAATGAGCCGATGAAAGATTCTTGCATAGATAGAATTAAAATGCAGGATGGTGATTTTGTTATTATGGCGGGAAAAAGACTTCGTCCGGGGGATTTTTGCTTTTCAGATGATGTAGGAGTCTTTGACAATGTGAAGAATCTTTTAAAAAAGTCTAAAAGAGGACGTCAGGTAACTATACCAAAATACTTGGAATGCAAAAACAAAACCTTACAAGTAAAATCTTCAAATTTTATTGTGAGGAATACGAGCCTTTTAAAAGGTGCTCAAATGATATATACAGAAGATGGCAGAATTGGATATAATGTCATCAGAGAAGGTGACATAGGTTTCTTTTTGAAATAATGCTATAAGAACCGGTAAGCAATAATTTTATATTGCTTACCGGTTCTTTCTAATATATAAATAAACTAAAAAAACTTACCTTGTATTTTAATATCAAATACTATATAATAACATTGCAATAAGGAGCGAGCAATGGATAAAAAAATATTAATAACAGAAAAGCCATCTGTAGCAATGCAAATGGCAAAAGCATTAAAATTAAATACAACTAGAAAAGATGGATATTTAGAGAGTAATGAATGGTTAGTTACTTGGTGTGTAGGTCATTTAGTAACAATGAGTTATCCAGAAAAATATGATGAAAAACTAAAATACTGGAGACTAGATACATTACCATTTATACCAAAAGAATGGAAATATGAAGTAATTCCAAATGTTCAAAAACAATTTAACATTATAAAAGAATTGCTAAATAGAGAAGATGTAAAAACAATATATGTAAGTACTGACTCTGGGCGTGAAGGAGAATACATATATCGTTTAGTAGATCAAATGATACATCCACAAGGAAAAGAGAAGAAAAGAGTTTGGATAGATTCACAAACAGAAGAAGAAGTAATTAAAGGAATAAAAAATGCCAAAGATTTATCAGAATATAATAGTTTATCAGATGCTGCATATTTAAGGGCAAAAGAAGATTATTTAATTGGAATAAATTTTTCAAGATTACTTTCAATTATATATGGAAGAAGATTAGCAAAAGAAATAAATGAGGATAAAGCTTCAATTTCAGTCGGAAGAGTAATGACATGTGTGCTTGGAATGGTAGTTTCAAGGGAAAGAGAAATAAGAAATTTTGTTAAGACGAAATATTATAAAATAATAGGAAGCTTTGGAACAGAAGAATCAAATTTTAATGCAGAATGGAAAGTTACAGAACAATCAAAAATGTACAATTCAAATAAATTATATAATGATAATGGGTTTAAAAAATTAGAAGATGCTAAACAATTTATATTAGAGCTAAAAGATAAAGAAGCAGTTGTTAAAGAAGTAAAAAAGACAAAGCAAAAAGAGAATCCACCATTATTATTTAATTTAGCAGAAATTCAAAATGAATGTACTAAAAGATTTAAAATAAAACCAGATGAAACATTAGATATAATACAAAATTTATATGAAAATAAATTAGTAACATATCCTAGAACAGATGCCAGAGTTCTTTCAACTGCAGTTGCAAAAGAAATTGGAAAAAATTTAAATGGAATTACTAGAGGGTTTAAAAACGAAGAAGTTCAAGGATATTTAAAAAAGATGATTGATGAAAAATATTCTACAAACTTAATAAAAACAAAATATGTAAATGATAGCAAAATAACAGATCACTATGCAATAATTCCAACAGGACAAGGCTATGAAAATTATGATAAATTACCAAATTTACAAAAAGAAGTATATTTATTAATTGTAAAAAGATTTTTAGCCATATTTTATCCAGCAGCAGAATATAGTAAAGTTTCTGCAACAATAGATATAGAAAAAGAATCTTTTTTTGCAAATGGAAAAGTATGTGTTAAAGAAGGATATTTAGAAATATTAAAACCAAATAAACAAAAAAATGCGGACGAAACAGATATATCTATTTTGGCAACTCTAAAAAAAGGTCAAAAACTAGAAATTCAAAATTTTGAAACAAAAGATTCTGAAACATCACCACCATCAAGATATAATTCTGGTTCTATAATACTTGCTATGGAAAATGCAGGAAAATTAATAGAAGATGAAGAATTAAGAGAACAAATAAAAGGTGCTGGAATTGGAACTAGTGCAACTAGAGCGGAAATAATAAAAAAATTAGAGAAAATAAGATATATAGAAATTAATTCAAAAACACAAATAATTACTCCAACTAATAAAGGAGAAGCTATTTATGATATTGTAAATTATTCAATGCCAGATATGTTAAATCCAAAGCTAACAGCAAGTTGGGAAAAAGGATTAGATATGGTAGCAAAAAAAGAAATTAATTCAGAAGAATTTACAACAAAATTAGAAAAATATATAAAATCAAAATTTGATAAATTAGTAATAAAAATGTAGGAGCACATATGATAGATATACAAAAAGCAGAAGAAGAATTTTTAAAATATAGGAATTTATTTGATAAAGAAAATGCTAATATTCAAAGAAAATATGAACATACAAAAAATGTAGAAAGAAACTCAGAAATAATAGCCAAAAGTTTGAATTTAAATGATGAACAAATTAAAATTGCAAAACTAATTAGCTTATTACATGATATTGGTAGATTTGAAGAATATAAAGAGTTTAAAAAGAAAAAGACATTTTTAGATTCAAAGCCATCTAATCATGGAGAATATGGAATAGCAATTTTAAAAGAAGAAAATTTTATAAGAAATTTTATACAAGAAAAGGAGTATGATGAATTAATATATACTGCAATTAGAAATCATACTAAAAAAGAAATAGAAAAGAATCTAACAGAAGAGGAAAATTTATTTTCTAAAATATTAAGAGATGCAGATAAGTTAGATATTATGCGTTTAGCATATACTACCTATTGGAAAGAGGACGATATAGATATAGAAAATGAAAAAATAAATGATGATGTATTTGAAGCATTTGTTCATAAAAAAACAGTAGATAATAAATTAGTAACAAATCAAGTAAATAAATTGGTGAGTAAATTAGCACTAATATTTGATATTAATTTTAGACAAAGTTTTATAATACTTAAAGAAAATGATTACTTTAATAAAGTAATAAATAGATTTAATTTTAAAAATATAGAAACTTCAGACAGAATAAATAAAATTAAAATAATAGGAAATGAATATATAAATTCTAAGATATAGAAATTAAATTCACAGTGATGGAGGTTTATATGAAGATAGGTTTGGCACTTTCAGGAGGAGGAATAAAAGGAGCCTCACACATCGGAGTTATTCAGGCATTGCAAGAGGCTGGAATAAAAGCCAGCATGGTTGCTGGAACAAGTATTGGAAGTATTGTGGCAGCATTGTATGCAATGGAATATACACCAAAAGAAATGGTTAAATTGTTTAATTATTTTTCAAAATTAATTTTTAAAAATAGTGCTATGTATACAGATCCAAAAGGCAAAAAAACTCTAAGTATTCAAGCAGGTGGAATATATTCTGGAGAAAACATAGCAATGGCTGTAGCTGAAGCTGGTAAATATAAAAATGTTAAAAAATTAACAGATTTAAAAATTCCTATAGCAATACCAGCTGTGGATATAAATGACAGTAGAAAATATATATTCACAAATATGGAAAAAATAGATGATACTTATTTAAATAAAGCAGATATTTCAGTTGCTGTAAGAGCAAGTTCTTCATATCCCGGAATTTTTGCGCCTTGTATATATAATAAGCATAAGTTTTTAGATGGGGGCTTATTAGATAATGTCCCTGTAGACGAAGTAAAAAAATTAGGTGCAGATAAAGTAATTGCAGTAAGATTTAAACTTAACAAAACTGCTAAAACTGTTGGTATGAGATCTACTCTAAATAAAGGTATTGATATTATGTTTAATAAGATAGAGACTGAGGAAGTAAAAAAGGCAGATTATGTCCTAGAAATTGATACCAAAAATGTTAATCCTTTTGATTTTAAACAATCAAATAAATGTTATAAATTAGGATATGAACAAACAAAAGCGGAAATAAATAAAATTAAAGAAATTATTTTAAAGGAGGCATAAAAATGGCAAAGAAAATTAACGAATATGTAAAATGGGTTGGAAAAACAGATTGGGAGCTTAAAAAATTTCATGGAGATGAATATAACACTATAAATGGTTCTTCATATAATAGCTATTTAATAGAAGATGAAAAAGTCGTTTTAATAGATACTGCTTGGAAACCATTTGATGAAGAATTCGTAAATAATCTAAAAAAGGAAATTGATTTAAATAAAATTGATTATATTATTGCTAATCATGGTGAAGTAGATCATAGTGGTAGCTTACCAAAATTAATGAAAGAAATTCCTAATACTCCAATTTACTGTACTGCAAATGGTGTAAAATCTATAAAAGGACAATATCATGAAGAGTGGAATTTTGTTACTGTAAAAACAGGAGATACATTAAACATTGGAAAACATACATTAACATTTATAGAAGCACCAATGCTTCATTGGCCAGACACAATGTTTACTTATATGGATAAAGAAAATATTTTATTTAGTAATGATGCTTTTGGTCAACATATGGCTTCTGAATTTTTATATGCAGATGAAATAGATAAAGGTGTTTTATATAATGAGGCAATAAAATATTATGCTAATATTGTTGCTCCATTTAGTATGATGGTAAAAAACAAAATAAATGAAATATTAAAAATGAATGTAAAAATCGATATGATTTGTCCAAGCCATGGTTTAATTTGGAGAAAAAATCCAGAAGAAATTGTTAATAAATATTATGAATGGGCAGATAATTACAAGGAAAATCAAATTACAATATTATATGATACAATGTGGAATGATACTAGATTAATGGCAGAAAACATTGCAAAAGGAATAAATTTAGCAGATAAAGATGTATATGTAAAAATAATAAATACTGCTAAGTCTGACAAAACAGCAATTTTAGCTGATGTGTTTAAATCAAAAGCAATATTAGTTGGATCACCAACTGTAAATAATGGATACTTATATTCTATTGCTGGAATAATGGAAATGATTAAAGGATTAAAATTAAAAAAGAAAAAGGCTGCAAGCTTTGGAAGTTTTGGATGGAGTGGAGAAGCTGTTAAATTGTTAAATGAAGAGTTAACAAAATCAGGATTTGAACTTGTAAACGAAGGTTTAAGATGTATGTGGACTCCAACAGAAGAGGATAAACAAAAATGTATAGATTTCGGAAAAGAAATTGCGGAAAAAACAAAAGAAGAATAATTCTTCTTTTGTTTTTTCTTTTGTCAATATCATAAATTGTGTGAATAAAAGGAAAGTGGCTTCGCCGGATGTATAGATTGCTTTGCAATCGCACAGACATAGGTAACTTAACCTTGTTGTATACGTAAAAATCTGGCGATTTTTCCTATACAATAAAAAAACGGGTTGAAATTAAGACTTTTTTACTATAAAATATATGCATAAATTTGAGCAAATAATTTTAATATAGATAAATGGCGAAAAAAATAGAATAAAACAGAATACACTTTTTACGTAAAGAGAACATAATATATACTAAAGTATTAAGAAAGGTGGTATATATTATGCAATATTACATAGTAAAAGGTGGAAATAAATTAGAAGGTGAGGTATTTTCTTCAGGATCAAAAAATGCTTCACTACCAATTCTTGCTGCATCAATTTTAAATAAAGGAAAAACATATTTAAAAAATGTCCCTAATATTCATGATACAAAAATAATGTATCAAATAATGGAACTATTAGGAGTAAAAATATATCAAGAAGAAGAATATATAGTTGTAGATTCTACTAATATATATAGCTATGAAATACCAGATAATTTAATGAGACAAATGCGTTCTTCTGTAATATTAGCAGGTGCAATCATAGGTAGATGTAAAAAATCTAAATTCTCATATCCGGGAGGATGTGATATAGGTGTAAGACCGATAGATTTACATTTATCTGCATTTAAAAAGATGGGAATAAATATTTTAGAAGAAGATGGTGTTATTACATGTGATGCTGACAAGATAATTGGAAATACAATTACATTAGATTTTCCAAGTGTAGGAGCTACAGAAAATATAATATTAGCAGCAACATTATCTGAAGGTACTACATATATAAAAAATGCTGCAATGGAGCCGGAAATAGTTGATTTACAAAATTTTATAAATAAAATGGGTGGAAATGTTGTTGGTGCAGGGACTAAAGAAATAAAAATTAGTGGTGTTGATAATTTGAAAACAACAAAATATGAAATAATGCCTGACAGAATAGAAATTGGAACTTTATTATGTGCTACTGCAATTACAAAAGGTAATGT
The DNA here is from genome assembly GCA_944392175.1 of uncultured Clostridia bacterium. GTDB lineage: Bacteria > Bacillota > Clostridia > TANB77 > CAG-508 > Merdicola. The sequence continues at coordinate 8,779 of CALXVT010000014.1, read as the reverse complement.
AATAGTTAAAAATGTTATGATTGAACATTTAATTCCACTAATTTATAAATTAGAAGAAATTGGTTGTGAGATAGAACTAAAAGATAAAAGCATTCATCTTAAGGCAAAAGATAGGTTAAATGCATGCAATATAAAAACAATGCCATACCCAGGTTTTCCAACAGATATGCAACCAATAATTGCTTCAGTGCTTGGAATATCAAAAGGAACATCAATTATAATCGAAAATATTTTTGAAAATAGATTTAAATATTTAGCAGAATTAAAAAGAATGGGAGCAAAAGTTACTATTGAAGGAAAGACTGCTATAATTAAGGGAATAAGAAAATATAATGCTACAAGTGTAGAAGCAACAGATTTAAGAGGAGGAGCAGCCCTACTTATTGCAGGACTTAATGCTTCTGGAACAACAGAGATATCTAACATAAAATATATATTAAGAGGTTACGAAAATATAGATGAAAAATTAAATGCATTAGGAGCAAATATTAACATAAGAGAAGGTGAATAGGTTGTTTAAAAAGAAAAAAAGAAATGAATTGGATTTCTATTATTTAAGCAAAGATAATAAAAGGGTGCATAAAAAGAAAAAGCACCCTAAAAAGAAATTAAAAAAGAAAAATCCAGAACCAATGAATGATAATATGTTTGATATTGATAATGAAATAGTAATTGGTGTAACTGTATTACCAGATAAGAAAAAATCAGTTCAGAATAATAAAAAAAGAAAAAAGAAAAAAGGACAAGCTAAGAAGAACAAAAATAATAAAAGACAACCTGATTTTGATATTTCTGATGATATGATTAATAGAACATATAACAGGAATAATCAAAATAATTATAAGAAGAAAAGAAAAAAATATAAAAAAATATCACCAGATGAAGAACGAAAGAGAAAAATAAGAAAACAAAAAAGATTAAAAATAATAAAATTTATCCTTAAATTATTATTATTTATAGCAATTATAGCTGGAATATTAGCATTTCTTTTTGTTTCACCTGTATTCAATATTAAAGATATAGAGGTTTCAGGGAATAATAAAATTAATGCAGAAGAAATAAAAAGTTTGTCAACATTGTCTTTAGATCAGAATATTTTTAAATTTTCAAAAGAAAATGTTGATAATGGTATAAAACAGAACGCATACATAGAAACTGTGGAAATAACTAGAAAACTACCAAATAAAGTTGAAATAAAGGTAACGGAAAGAACACCAGCATATCAAATTAAATTTGGTAATGCATATGCTTATATTGATGAAAATGGAAATATATTAGAAATTAATGATGAAGATTTGAAATTGCCACTATTAACTGGTTATAATACTACAGAGGACAACCTAAAGCCAGGAAACAAATTGTCAGAAGAAGATATTGCTAAATTAACTACAGTAAATATAATTATAAAAGCAGCAAAGACTAATGAGTTATATGATAAAATAACCAGTGTAGATATATCAAATGATGAAGAATATAAGTTAGAATTAAAAGATGAAAAGAAAACCGCTTATTTAGGCGACGCTACAAATATAAATGATAGAATGCTATTATTAAAAGAGATTTTATCTAAAGAACAAGGAAACGAGGGAGAGATTTTTATAAATGACCTCGAAAAAGTATTTTTTAGAGAAAAAGTTTAAGGAGGTATATTTTGAATAAAAAGAACTTAAGTATTAGTATAGTATTAGGAGTATTATGTTTGATATTAACGTTTGGAATAGTAATACAAGTAAGAACAGTTCAAAGTAATATAAGTATTTCTAATCCGGATTATGCAGACAATGAATTAAGAGATGAAGTATTAAAAAGTAAAGAAAGATACGATAATGCTTACGCAGAATTAGAAAGAGTTAATAAAGAACTTGAAGACTATAGAGCAAAAGCAACAGAGGATGATGATAGTGCTGCGCAAAAAGAAGAGTTATTAAATGAAGATAATGCTATTTTAGGACTAAGTGATGTTACAGGAAAAGGTGTTACAATTACGTTAGAAGACAATAAAAATGCTAGTGTTTCTTCTTCAGATTTAGAAACTGACATAAGTGCTTTTTTAGTCCATGAAATAGACTTATTAGAAATGGTAAATGAATTAAAAAATGCGGGAGCAATAGCAATTTCTATAAATGATCAAAGAATTATACCTACAACTTCTATAGATTGTGCAGGAAATATTACAAGAATAAATGGTGAAATAGTAGGAACACCATTTGTAATAAAAGCTGTTGGAGGAAGCTTTGATACATTAGAAAGACCTGGAGGATATATTGATTATTTAAAAGATTATGGTATTGAAGTAAAAGTACAAAAATCAAGTAATCTTACAGTTGGAAAATATAATGGAGTTATCAATTATAAATATGTGAAAGAGGCAAACTAGGAGGTGAGTAATCTTGAAAAAATTCAAAAAAGGAAAAATAACAATGACGATAATAATTGGAATTATGTGTTTTATTTTAGTATATGTAATGTTTATGCAATTTAGAGTTGTAGATGAAACTAATCTTACTTCATTAAAGACTAAAAGAGAAAGTGAGTTAAGAGAAGAATTAGATAATTGGCAAAGTAAATATGAAGATACAAGTAATCAATTAGAACAAGCAAAGGCAAATTTGGAAGAATATAAAAATAAAATAGATGATTCACAATCTGCATCAGAATTATTGGATAAAGAATTAAAACAAGCAGAATTAAATTTAGGAAAAACAGATGTAAAAGGTGCTGGTGTAGTAATAACTTTAGAAGATGGAGATGTTGCAGTTGATGCAGAAGATCTTATTAAATTAATGAATGAATTAAAAAGAGCAGAAGCTGAAGCAATTTCTGTAAATGACCAAAGAGTAACAAACTTAACAGAATTTGCTGATGTAGACTCATATATAGTAGTGAATGGGACAAGATTATCTTCACCATTTACAATACAGGTAATTGGAAATCAAAAATATTTAGAGAGTGGATTAACAGCAAAAGGTGGATATGTAGATTCTCAAATATCTGATGGAAAAAAAGTATCATTAGCAGAAAATAATGATATAACAATTTTGAAATACAGCGGAGAGTTCGAGATAGAAGATAGTATAAAAATAAAATAATGAGGAGGAAGGAAAATTGGTTTTTATAGCAATATTAATAGGATGTATTATAGGAGCAATTTTAGGAATTAATTCTCCATTAATACCATATACAGTTTCAGGTTATTTAGCCATTGGAATAATGGCAGCATTAGATTCTGTGTTTGGAGGTATAAAATCCGTTGTCGAAAAGAACTTTGATATGAAAGTTTTTGTATCAGGATTTTTTGTAAATAGTATAACAGCTGTGTTATTAACATATTTAGGAAATAAGTTAAATGTTGATATTGCACTAGCAGCAATAGTTGTATTTGTTGGAAGAATATTTATAGATTTAGCAATTATCCGTAGATATTATATTGAAAAATGGACAGATTGGGCTAAAAAAAGAAAAGAAGAGAAACAGAATAATGCAAAAAATGAGACAAATTAAGAGAAATAAGAAGGATAAGTAAAAAAGTGATAGAATATTAATAAAAAGGACGTATGTCCTTTTTATTGCTAAGCATTAAATTAATTGTCGTAAAGAACCAAAAAATTCTAACGACAATTTAATTGTTGTGCTCTGGCGAAAAATGTCAAAATAAGACGTATGAGTATTACGCAAGTGTTACGAAAATATTACAAAAATATAACAACATCTATTGACATTTTATTTAAAATATAATATTCTATCACTAGCAAAATGAGATTATAAATTGGAGGAGACCTAACTTGGCAATAGGAGATATAATTGTTGGAATAGATATTGGAACTTCAAAAATCTCCGCAGTTGTAGGGGAAGTTAATAATTTTAATCAAATAGAGATTATTTGTACAAGCTCTTACAAATGTTCAGGAATGAAGAAAACAAAAATAATAAATGAAGAAGAAGTTTCAAATAGTTTAATTAAAGTAATAGAAAAAATAGAGGATGAATCAGGTTTAAAAATTAATTCAGCTTATGTAACAATACCAGGTAAATACACAACAATAGTACAAAATAGCATTGTTAAAGAAGCTAGAGATAAATATTCAGGAATATCTTTAAGAGATGTACAAACTGCAATTATGCAAGTTAAAGATATAGATATTCCAGAAGGAAAAGTATCTATAGATATAGTACCAGATAAATTTATATTAGATAACGGAAAATCTACGGAAGATCCAGTTGGAAGTTTAAGTAGCAATTTTACACTAAAAGCACAAATTATATTAGCAGATAAAGATTATGTAAGACAAATTTCATCAATATTTAAAAGAGCTGGAATAGATGTAGACGGATTAGTACCAACAACTTTAGCTCAAAGAAATTTAATATTAGATAGTAATGAATTACATGATAATGTTATGATTATTGATATGGGAGCAGGAAATACTGATATTGGAGTATTTGAGGGAAGCTCATATATTTATACAAATACAATTCCATTAGGAGGAAATAGCATAACAAACGATATTGCACTAGTATTAAATATATCAGAAGAAGAAGCAGACAAATTAAAAAGACAATATGGATTAGCTTTAAAATCTTTTATAGATAATGATAATGATATATTATTAAACACATTTAAAGGTGAAAATAGAAATAAGACTATAAAAAGTTCAGAATTAATCGAGATAATCGAAGCTAGAATTGAAGAAATCTTTTCACTAATAAATAAAGACATTACAACACAAGGAATAAAATCAAGAATAAATAATGTAATTTTAACTGGTCAAGGAATTATAAATATAAATAAATGTGATGTTGCTGGTAAAATAAATTTAAATATACCTGTAAAAATAGCAACAGGAAGATTAATTAGTACTGTGAAACCAACATACAGAGCTAGTTATGCTTTAGTTAGATACATTGCATCTAGACCATTTACAAAAACAGTATCAAGTAGTATTGATACAAAATCTGAAGAAGGATTTTTTAGATCAATATTAGAAAGAATTAAAGAATTTTTCTATTCATAAAATGTAGATAATAAAAAATAAATAGATAGATAGGTAGGAGGAAAAACTTTATGATGGACTTTGATGAAAACGAAAAAATGTTAGATGGAACAGCTACAATTAAAGTAATAGGTGTAGGTGGAGCAGGAAATAATGCAGTAAATAGAATGGTTGATTGCGGAATAAGAGGAGTAGAATTTATATCAGTAAACACAGATAGACAAGCTCTTCAAATGTCAAAAGCAGGAACAAAAATTCAAATAGGAGAAAAAATAACAAGAGGATTAGGAGCAGGAGCTAATCCAGATATCGGTGCTCAATCAGCAGAAGAAAGTAAATCAGAAATATCAGAAGCTTTAAGAGGAGCTGATATGGTATTTGTAACAGCAGGAATGGGTGGAGGAACTGGAACAGGTGCTGCACCAATAGTAGCAGGAATTGCAAAAGAAATGGGAATATTAACAATAGGTGTTGTTACAAAACCATTTACTTTTGAAGGTAAAAAAAGATTATCACAAGCTGATAGAGGAATCGAAAGCTTAAAGAGCAAAGTAGATACTTTAGTTGTAATACCAAATGATAAGTTATTACAAATTATAGATAGAAAAACATCAATAGTAGAAGCTTTTAAACAAGCTGATGAAATTTTAAGACAAGGTGTTCAAGGTATATCTGATTTAATTGCAGTACCTGGACTTGTAAACTTAGACTTTGCTGACGTAAAAACAATAATGTTAAATACAGGTATGGCTCATATGGGTATTGGTAGAGCATCTGGAGAAAATAGAGCAGAAGATGCAGCTAAACAAGCTACAGAAAGTCCATTATTAGAAACATCAATAGAAGGAGCAAGAGGAGTAATTATCAATATTACAGGTGGACCAGATTTAGGATTACATGAAGTAAATACTGCAGCAGAATTAGTACAAAGAAGTGTTGACCCAGAAGCAAATATTATATTTGGTGCGGTTATTGATCCTGATATGAAAGATGAAATAACAATTACTGTAATTGCTACAGAATTTGAAAAAGAAAAGAATACAAATATGAATGTAGATAACTTAGTATCTAAAGCATGGAATGAAAAGATAAGTTCTATTCCAACAAGTTCAGATAGCAATTCTAATTCAAACGACTTAGATATACCATCTTTTTTAAGAAAAAAACAAAAATAAATAAAATGTTTTAAATTAAATAAAAATAAAAAAAGAAGTAATCGAAAATAGTAGATTATTTCTTTTTTTCTGCCCGAAGAAATGACATACTTTTAAATAAAAAAGATGTACAATAATTGCGAGGTGGAAAAAAGTGGTTGTATACATAGATATAATCTTTATAGAAAATCTAATTATGAATTATGCAATATTGTATACAACTTTTTTTATAAAAAAAATTAAAGTTTCAAAAATACGAATATTAATTTCGGCAATTATAGGAGCAATATATACAATAATAATATTTGTTCCAAAAATAGGAAAATTTAATAATATCATTTCAAAGATACTCTTATCTTGTGCAATGATAAGAGTAATACATAAAGAAAGGAGATTAAAGAAGTTTATAGAGTTATTATTAATGTTCTATTTGACTTCATTTACTATTGGAGGACTTGCTTTTGCAATTAGTTTTCTTAAACATGGACAAATATATAGTTATAATAATAGCCTAATAATTGAATTTCCAGTATTTTCATCTATAGTTGCATTATTTATAGGAATATTTTTAATAAAAAATGTATTTAAAAACATTAAAAATTTAATAAAAAAAGATGATATTTTTTATCAACTAGAAATATATATAGAAAAAAAGAAGTCAAGCATAAATGCGATATTAGATACTGGAAATATGCTAAAAGATCCAATAACCAAAGCGCCAGTAATAATTGTGAATAAAAATAGTATAAAAAATATTCTTCCACAAGAATTGTTATATAATATTGAAACTATTTTAGGAGGTGATTGCTTAGGAAAACTAAATAATGAAAAAATAGCAAAAAGAATAACAATTATTCCATATACATCATTAGGAAATGAAAATGGAATGATTTTAGGAGTAAAACCGGACAAAATAAAAATAGAAGGCAAAGTAATAAAAAATGTGGTAATAGGAGTATATGATAAAGAACTATCAAAAAGAAAAAAATATGATGCACTATTCGGATTAGATTTACTTAAAGGAGGAGTGTAAATATGAATTTGATAGAAAAATTAAAAAATAGCATAAACATAATTTATGCAAAATACATAAATCAAAATGAAGAAATAGAAAAATTACCAATTTTTTATATAGGAGGAAGCCAAACTTTACCTCCACCATTGGAGCCTAAAGAAGAGGCAGAAGTTTTAAAGAGATTAGAAAAAAATGATAATGAAGCAAGGAAAATATTAGTAGAAAGAAATTTAAGATTGGTTGTATATATTGCCAAAAAGTTTGAAAATACCGGAATTGGAATAGAAGATTTAATTTCGATAGGAACAATAGGATTAATGAAAGGTGTAAATACTTTTAATACGGATAAAAAAATTAAACTTGCTACATATGCTTCAAGATGTATTGAAAATGAAATACTTATGTATTTAAGAAGAAATAATAAAATAAGAAGTGAAGTTTCTATTGACGAGCCATTAAATCAAGATGGCGATGGAAATGAATTGTTGCTATCAGATATATTGGGAACGGAAAGTGATGTTACTTCTAGAAGAATTGAAGATGAAATAGATAAAAAATTACTAAGAGAAGCAATAGAAAAGTTAAATAAAAGAGAAAAAAACATAATGGAACTTAGATTTGGATTTTCAGGAACAGGAGATGAAAAAACTCAAAAGGAAGTTGCTGATATGTTAGGAATTTCTCAAAGTTATATTTCGAGACTAGAAAAGAAAATAATAGGAAAAATGAAAAAAGATATTGTTAGTAAGACAGGATAAAATAGTATAAAAAAACTTTTTTTGCAAATAATGATAGTAGTTATTTGCAAAGGAGGTTTTTGTTTGATTAATAAGGTGGAAATATGTGGAGTTAATACTACAAAATTACCTATATTATCAAATGAAGAAAAAAATAAATTATTAAAAGAAATAAAAGAAGGAAATTTAGAATCAAGAGAAAAATTTATAAATGGTAATTTAAGATTAGTTTTAAGTGTTGTACAAAGATTTGCAGGAAGAGCAGAAAGCGCAGATGATTTATTTCAAATAGGATGTATAGGCCTAATAAAAGCTATTGATAATTTTGATATAAATTTAAATGTTCAATTTAGCACATATGCAGTACCAATGATAATTGGAGAAATTAGAAGATACTTAAGAGATAATAATTCTATAAGAGTTAGTAGATCGATAAAAGATTTAGCATATAAAAGTATTAATTATAAAAATAAATTTCTTAAAGATAATAATAGAGAACCAACACTGGAAGAAATATCAAAAGAATTGGATGCAACACCAGAAGAAATATCTTTTAGTTTGGGAGCAATACAGGATCCTGTTTCTCTTCAAGAACCCGTGTTCAATGATGGTAGTGAAAGTATATATATAATTGATCAAGTAAGTGATAGCAAAAATACCGACGAAAAATGGACAGAAAGTATTACTATTTCAGAAGCTTTAAAAAAATTATCTGCTAAAGAAGAAATGATAATAAACAAAAGATTTTTCGATGGAAGAACTCAAATGGAAGTTGCAGAGGAAATTGGAATTTCTCAAGCTCAAGTTTCAAGAATAGAAAAAAGTGCAATAAATCATATAAAAAGATTATATAATTAATAGGATAAGATTATTTTTATAAAA
>CALXVT010000013.1 GCA_944392175.1 uncultured Clostridia bacterium | reverse complement strand
ATATGCAAAAATATTTAATATTGAAGATGAACTAAGAAAATATCTGGAGGTTTTGCTATGATAGCTAAAAATAGAGCGCAACTAAAAGCATGGGTAAAAAATATGTCAACAAAAGTTGATGTAAATGAAAATATTATCTTGCAAAACTATATGCTAGAGAGACTATTGGAAAGAATTTCTGTATCAGAATATAAATTTATATTAAAAGGTGGAATGCTAATAACAGCCATAGTTGGAATAGATATGAGAAATGGATGCAACAATAAAAGGTTTTGATTTAGAAAAAGATAATCTTGAAAATATTTTAGATGACATATTTAAGATAGATCTAGATGATGGTGTGAATTTTGAATTTAAAGGAATAAAAGAAATAAGACAAGAAGATGAATATGGTGGATATAGAGTATCATTAGATGCAAAGTTTGATAAGTTAGTTGTACCTATGAAGTTAGATATAACAACAGGAGATGTTATTACTCCTAGAGAAATAAAATATAAATTTGATTTGATGTTTGAAGAACGTTCGATTGAAATATTAGCTTATAATATGGAAACAGTAATAGCAGATAAATTTGAAACAATTATATCAAGAAATGTTGATACTACAAGAGCAAGGGATTTTTATGATATTTATATTTTATGGACAACACAACAGAAGAATTTTGATAAGAAATTGCTAAAACAAGCTATTATAAAGAAATTTGAGTATAGAGAATCTAGTGATAAATTGAATAATATAGATGAAATAATGGAAGTTATAAAAGATAGTGATGCACTTAAAGAACATTGGAAAAATTATCAAAGTAAATTTAGTTATGCAGAAGATATTAGTTATGAAGATACGATGAGAGTGTTGGAAAAAATAACAAATTTAGTGAGAAATAATATATAAAGGTATAAAAGGAGAAAATAATGTGGCTTTTATTAAATAAAAATATTTTAGATAATTTTGAAATAGGTAATCAATCTACATATATATTAAAAATAGACAAAACTAATTTTTTAGTAGGAAAAAATAATAGTGGAAAGAGCTATCTTTTACGTTTCCTTCTTAAAAATTCTCTCAAAATATATGAAGATAATGAAACATTAATCAAAGATATAAAAGAAATTATTTTATCTGATAAAAATATAGACGTAGATTTCTTATCTAAATTAGAAAATGAAAAAATAGTGGAATTCAGTAATTTATTTGGTAATTATGAGAGGCTATTAGATAAAGCTAATTCTTCGAAAATAGATACTGGAGCTACATATCTAACGGGATATAATACTAAAGCATATAATTATCAAAACGAAGGTCAATTAATGAATGAATTACAACCTTTATTTAAGTATTTAAAAGTTACGCCGAATAAGTTTGAGTTAAATACAAGAATAATCCCAAGATATAAAGAAATAAAAAGTCAAATTTTAAGAGAATTAAAAGAAATAGTTTCAAATAATATTACAAGTCTGGATGATAATGATATTATTAAATTTGGAAAATATATGAATAATATAGACGTAAAAGTTAAGATACCAAAATATTATTTCCCTATTTTTAGAAGTATTAGACATCCTTTAAAGGATATTCATAATGCATATGATGAAAATACAAAAAAAGATATATATAGAGAACGAATAGTTTCTGAATATGAGTTAGACAATGATATAAATATAATTACTGGACTTAACTTTTATCAAGAATACAAGAACAATTTACTTGGATCAAAAGAAAAAAGAGAAAAGACTGCTAAGTTTGAGAGATTTTTATCGAATTACTTTTTTAATGGCGAAGATGTATCAATTATACCGGATGAAAAAACTTTTGAATTAAAAATAAACATAGATGATGAACAAGATAAATTTATATATCAAGTTGGGGATGGAATTACATCTTTATTAATAATAATGTATACAATTTTTATGCAATGTGACAATAATAAATATAAAATGTTTTTTATAGAAGAACCAGAAAACAATTTTCATCCTGGTTTTCAAAGACTATTCATAAATATGATTACATATTTTAAAGAGTTTAATAAATGCATATTTATAATATCAACACATTCAAATCATTTAATTGATGTAGGAAATAGAGAAAATAAAAATAGTTTGATATTTTTGTGTAAAAAAGAAAATAATAAAATATTTATTAGTGAAAAAAATGATGATTATTATGATGTACTAGATGAATTAGGTGTACAAGCAAGTAGCGTATTATTAGCTAATAAAGCTATATGGGTAGAAGGAAAATATGATGCATTTTATATAAGATTATTATTAAATTTAAAGAATATTAATAATAATGAAAATGAGGAAAAGTTTATAGAGGATTATGATTATTGTTTTATACCTTATGGTGGAAAAAATATGAAGTTAATTAATTTTGAAAAAGAGGACTTAGCTGATAAACAAAAAGAATTTATTGCAAAAGCAGTAAAAATTAATTCTAAATATATGGTTATTTTAGATGATGACAATATGTTTGAAGAACAAAAAGAAGAAAAAATTAAAAATTATAAAGAATTATCTGAAAAATTAGGGAAACAAGCATATAAATTAAAGGTTAGAGAAATTGAAAATTTGTTCCCAAATGAAGTAGTAGAAGAGTATATAAAACAAGGAATAAAAAAAGAATTTTATAGTGAAGAATTGATAAATGAATTAAATATAAATTATGAAGATTATAAACACAAAAAACTTGGCGAATATATTAATGAAAAATTGTTGGGAAAATTTAAAAGAAGAAAACTGAAATCTATAACAGGAAGAGAAAATGGATTCCTAAAAAATGGATTTTTATATGATAAAGCTAAATTTTATAAATGTGTAGTAGAATGGACAAAGAAAGATAAATTTGATTATGAAAAAAATATGCCACAAGAGGCAAAATTATTGATTAATGCAATAGAGGATTTTATAAAAGAAAAATAAAAAGTACTAATAGAACATATCTACAGTGCCTGTACGCTGTTTAACAATACTGCAACAGTGCTTGTGCCACACATGTGGCTCTTATAAATTAGATACAATATCTAAATTAATGCTTTTTAATGAATGTATTAGCTTCGATAGAAAAAGTAAAAATAAGATTGGAGGTAATGTACTTGAAAATAAAAGTTCTAGGAACTGCTGCTGCAACAAGTATGCCACTTGGATTTTGTAATTGTGATGTATGCAAGAAAGCAAGACAAAATGGTGGTAAAGATATAAGAAAAAGGTCATCTATAATAATAAATGATGAAATGTTAATTGATTTAGGACCAGATTCAATAAATGCTTGTAATATATATGGAATAGATACAGGTAAAATAAAGTACTTGATTCAAACACATTCACATTCAGATCATTTTGATGGAGGTCATTTTGTAACAAGATGGAGTGAGTATGCCACTAAAAATCTAAACCATTTGGATATTTATTGTTCTTATGGAACAGCTTTAGATATGAATAATTGGATTAAAGAGAATGAACCTTCATTAGATTTATTTAAAGAAGAATGCAAAAAAGATTTAAAATATGAATTACATATAATAAAACATGGAGATATTGAAAAAATAAATGATTATGAAATTACTGCAATAGATTCAAAACATGATGAAAGAATAGAATCTCTTATTTATATTATTTCTTATAAAGAAAAAAATTTATTATATGGAACAGACCTATTGAAAATTACAGAAGAAGCATGGAAAATTATAGATAATTATAAATTAGATATAGTCTTTTTAGATCAAACTTATGGTGAAGGCTTTAATAATGGAGGACATTTAGATGAGAGTGAAATTAAAAAAATTATAGAATATATGAATGAACATGGTATTACAACTCAAGAAGCAAAAATATATGCAACTCATATTTCCCATGAAGGGAATAATACTCATGAAATAATGGAAGCGAAAGCAAAATTATCAGGATATTCTATAGCTTATGATGGAATGGAAATAAATATATAATAGGAGGATACTGTGTTGAAAAAAATATATTTAAAAGTTCCTAAAATAGATGAATTATATTATAGAAAAGAATGGCTTAAAGATGAAAAAACAATGTCATATAATGCAGGCTATGATATGGATTTAAAAGGATATGACAAAGAAACCGGCACTATTATTAAAAATGACGAAGAAATGATAACTTGGTATAAAAAGTGGATTGGACATGAACCAACAAAATATTTTGCATATATTTATGGACGAAATACTGGACTTCCTATTGGAGAAGTCTATTTTTATAAAAGTGAAATTGAATACAAAATGGGAATACTTATAAAAAATGAATATAGAGGAAAAGGTTATAGTAAAGAAGCTTTAATTGAACTAATGAAAATTGCCTTTGAAAAATATGATATACCAAAACTAACAGATATAGTTTCTTCAGATAGAGGTAGTGCTATAAAATTATTTCAAAACTGTGGTTTTGTTTTTGATGAAAATGTAGAAGAAACAGTTTTTGGAGAGAAAAAATTAGCTAAGAAATTTACAATTACCAAAGAAGAATATTTAAATTACAGAAATCAAAATATGAAATTTGTAAATAACTTAGAATTGGGGCAAAAAGTAATATTAGAAAAATATCCTGAATTTGCTAATAGTCATTTTGAAGCTGATGATTCGGGCTGGACTAATTTTGTAATAAAAATTGATGGTAAATACATATTTAGATTCCCAAAAGATTATGAAGCATATAGAGTTATAGAAATGGAATATGACATTCTAAACGAATTAAATAGTAAACTTCCATATTATATTAGAGTTCCAAGATATGAGTATTATGATTTAAGTGAATTTTATCCTTTTGTAGGCTATGAAATGATACAAGGTGAATTTATATCTAAAGAAATGTATAAAAAATTTAGTATAGAAGAAAAGACAAAATTTATAAATCAAATATCAGAGTTTTTAAATATATTACATAGTATTGATATAAATAAATTTAAATTAGATTTTATTTATCCAGTATCTAATTACAAAATAAGATATGAAGAATTTAAAAATATTTGTTTTAAATATTTTACAGAGGAAGAAAAACAAGCAACAATAAATTTGTTTGAAAACTATTTTAGTGATAAAAATATGACAAATTATAAACCAACAGTTATTCATGGGGATTTATCAGAAGACCATATTATTATCACAAATGATGGGATTGGAATAATAGATTTTGGAGATATAAGGATATTTGATCCAGCTTATGATTTTATTTGGGCATATTTATATGATGAAGAATTATTTGATAAAATTTATGAAAATTATAAGATAAATAAAGACGATTTCTTTAAATATAGAATTAAAGAGTTTTATATAAAAAGGACAGCTTATTATGGAATAGTATATGCAGATAAGATAAATGATAAACAATTATTAGAAAGAGAAATGAATAATTTGAGAAAATATTTATTAAAATAAAAGAAAAATTAAAAAGCTATATATTATTTAGTATAATTTTATGAACGATTTATAAAATTAATTATATCAAGAGGGGAAAATTTTAAAAATGAATTTAGAATTAGTAAAAGAAATATATAATATACATAAAAAATGGCTTAAAGAATTAAATTATGAAGTTATTAAAAAAGAAGATTATGAAATTATATATAATAAAAATATAAAAGATTGTTATAGTAATTTTATTTCAAATTTTGATGTTAAAGATATAGATGAATTTAAAAAAATTATTTCAGAATCAGAAAAAGACTTTAGCAAAGCAAATAGAACTCCAGTAATTTATCTGATACCATTTATGAATGAATTATATAATAATAAAGATAAATATTTTGCAGAAAATAAATTTGAATTAATCTCAACAGAAGCATGGCAGATTTTTAATGATTTCTCAAAATTAGAAAATATGAAAATAAATTGCAAATTTGATGTAAAACTTGAATTAGCAACAGATATGGAAGAATATGCCAAATACTTAATGGCATGTTACAAAACAGATGATGAAGATGATCCATATGGAGGTTTAGATGATGGATATAAATTAAATTATATAAATCATAGGAAAATTTATAATGATATGGAAAATGAATTTTATCTTATAAAAGCAGATGATAAAATAGTTGGAACCACTCAAAGTATACATAATGATAAGATATGTGGGTTATATAGTTTAGCTATAAAGAATGAGTATAGAAATAAAAGCATTGGTAAAGAAGTCTTAAAACAACAATTAGAAATATGCAAATCTAAAAATATAAATACAGTCTATTTACAAACGGAAGAAGGATTTTATCCATATGAAATGTATAAAAAGTTTGGTTTTGAAGATTTATGTATGGTATATTATTATTCAAAATTATAATATAAAAAATGTTATATAGTAAAGGAGTAAGGAATGTTTATAGTTGCGCAGTTTTTTGGAGTATTAGTTATTATAGCAAATGTCATTTCTATGCAAATGAAAAAGAAAAATCAAATAATTTTTATGTTTATATTAGCAAATCTTTTTTCTGCAATAAATTTTATCTTATTACAAGGTTATAGTGGTGCTATAATTTGTGCTTTTGCAATAATTCAAACATTTATTAATAAGTTTTTTGAAAAGAAAGATAAAAAAGTACCAAAAATAATAATTGGAATATACATAATTATATCTATTTTATTAGGTTTAATAACATTTACAGGAATTATAGATATTCTTCCAATAATATGCTCAATACTGTATACTTTAACTATAATACAAGATAAAGAGAAAAATATAAGAAGAATATCATTAATAAATATAATATTATGGATAATATATGATATTGTATGCCAAGCATATACAGCAGCAATTTCAGACTCTTTAATGACAATATCAACAATAGTTGGTATGTATAGATTTGATTATAAAAAGAAAGAATCAAAATAGGTACAGGATATTACTAATAAATTTATTTGGAATACGTATTAACGTTTTAAAAGAAATAGAATACAAATCTGACTTAATGTTTGAAAATTAGTGAGGAATAATATTTAAAGGAATAAATGGAGAAAATAATAGTGTAAAGAGCTATCTTTTAAGTTACCTTCTTAAAAATTTTTTCAAAATATATGAAGAAAATTAAACATTAATCAAATATATAAAAAAGTATTGTATTTAAATAAAATTCCAGAAAAAATAAAAAATAGAGTGTTTTATAAAGAAGGAAAAACAGAAATTTTAGATCTTCAAAAAACAATAAAATTTATAAAAGATGTAGGAAAATATAATTTGGAAGATATAAAAACAGCAGTAATGAATGAAGATGAATATTGGCTAAAAATAAGACCATTAGACGAGATTAGAATATAGAAAAAATAAAGTTATAATACATATTAATACAGTAATTGCGATGTTAAGCACTCTCAAAATTTTGATTTTTGCTTTTGATTATAAGCTGAAATGATTGATATGTAAGAGTTATAAAAAAGATAAAAAATTCTTCTATTGGAAATGGTTGTTTAATAAAATATTTAACAGAAAATAATATGAAAATTGATTTGTATATTGGTTTAGCTGGATTTGACAAATATTTTGAGCATGAAGGAAGAGATGATTTAAATAGAGCTATTAAAGAATTTATACCAGATATTGAGCAAATAGAAAAATTTAAGAAATTAACTAATAATAGATATGCAATATATAGTGATAATGACCATATTGTTCCATTTGATATATTAGAAAAATATCCCGAAAATATTGGAGCAAATCTAATATTTATAAAAGGAATTGGTCATATGGGGAAAAAGAGCGGATTAGAAAAAATACCGGAAGTTTTAGATATTATAGCGGAGAATTAAAATGAATGAATTACTTAATATAAAGAACCAAATAATAGAAGATACAAAATATAAATTATGGATGGAAGAGATTGCTAAAGTTGAAAAAGAGTTTGCAATATCTTCTAAGTTTAATAATAGGTAAGCTCTTGATCATGGAATAAAACACATGGATAGAGTTGCAAATAATGTATATAAATTATTAAAAGAATATAATTGTGATAATCATACTTGTGAGCTTTGATACATAACTGGATTAGTACATGATATAGGTATGATAAAAGGGAAAAAAGGGCATTCAGAAAATGGTTCTAAACTAGCAGAAAATTATTTAAGAAAGTTTGATTTCCTTAATGAAAAAGATATTTTACAAATAACAAAAGCTATAAAAAATCATGGAAATGGAGGAAAAGATCCTGATGAGATAACTGCATTTTTAGCTATATCAGATAAAGTAGATATGTGCAAAGCACGCTCATTAGGAAATTTATCACCAATACAATATATAGATGATTATAATTTGAAATTGGAAAACGGCGTTTTACAAATACGTTATACAATTTCAAATAACAAAGGAAAAGAAGGTTTATATATTATTCCAAAATCAATTGATATTCCAGAAAAGTTAGGAAGAAAATTAGGATTAAAAGTAGAATTTTATATAAATAATAAATTAGAAAAATTTGAAGACAGAGAAGAATATGCTGGAGAAATATATATTAGAAAAGAATAAATAGGAGTGGTTCATATGTACAAAATGATAGTTGTAGATTTAGATGGAACATTATTAAATGATTACAAAAAAGTAAGTCAAGAAAATTTAAAAGCCATAAAAAGAGCATATGATGAAAAAAATGTAATAACAGTTATTGCTACTGGAAGACAGTTGGAGTATGCAAAAGAGATTAGAAAAACATGTAATAATAATTTAGGAAACTATATAATAGCATGTAATGGTGGAATTGTTCTGGATGTTTCAACAAATGAATATATTTATAAAATTTCTTTTTCAAATGAAGAAGTATTAAAAATAAGAAAGGTGTTTCTAGAAGAAAATGTAGATGTAATGATGATATATACAGATGGAGAAATAATTGTAGAATCAAAAAATGATAGTGAAGTTCTTGATTCAGGGATAAATGCAAATAATGAGAAAATAGAAGGAAAAAATATAGAAAAGGAAATTAATAAAAATGAAGACATCTTAAAATTATTATGTTTAATGATTGGAGACAAAAACGCTCTAGAAAATGCTATAAAAAAATTAAATAATATGGAAAATATTGAAACGTCAGGTATTTGTAATTATTTATATAGAACAAAAGATAAAAAATATGAATCTGCATACATAGATATTATGAAAAAAGGTGTTAGTAAAAGAAATGCTATAAATATAGTAGCCGACCAATTAGGGATAAAACAAGAAGAAATAATAGTTATGGGAGATGGAAAAAATGATATTCCCATGTTTGAAGGTGTTGGACTAAGTGTTGCAATGGAAAATGCAGTAGACGAAGTCAAAGGAAAAGCAGACTATATAACAGCAAGTAATAATGATGATGGTGTTGCAAAAGCTATTAAAAAATTTATATTTAATGAAGAGGAATAAAAGATGAAACTTTTATTATTGTCAAAAAAAATTGATAGTATAAAAAACATATTAAAGCCTAATAGTAGGATAGGATTTGTAGGAACTGCTGGAGAAGTATACGAAAATCCTATTTGGATTAATGAAGATAAAATAAAATTACAAGAATTTGGTTATAAAATAATAGATATTGATATTACAAATAATTCAATAGAAACTACAATTAAACAACTAGAAAATATAGATTGTTTATATATTGCTGGAGGAAATGTTTATTATTTAAAACAACAAATAGAGAACAAGAAATTAGAAGAAGCAATAAAAAAATTTATATTTTCTGATAAATTATATGTTGGTTCAAGTGCTGGAAGTTGTATATGTTCTCCGAATTTAGAAATATATAAAACTTTGGATGATCAGCAAAAAGCTCCAAATATAAAAAGCTTAGAAGGACTTAATGTAATAGATTTTGAAATTATACCACATTATGGAAGAGATAAATATGCTGACAGACATAAAGAGATTATAGAAAAATACAAATCAAAATATAAATTACTTACATTGGAAGACAAGGAATCAATATTATTTAAATCAAGAGATACATATAAATTAATTGAGTAGGAGAATGCTATGGAAAAATTAAATGTTACATTTCAAAAAGCTACAGTTGATGAAATAGATTTTATTATAAAATTATATGAAGAAAGAAGTAAATGGTTTCAACAAAATAATATAGATCAATGGACTAAATACTTAATTCATCATCCTAGGGAAGAATTTGAAAAAATAATAAATAAAGGTGAATATTATACCTTAAAAAATAATGGGAAAATAATTGGAGGTTTTCAACTAACAACATATAGCAGTTTTTGGAATGATACTAAAACTCCAAGTTTATATATTTATAAAATTGTTACAAAAGTTGGATATAAGAATTTAGGAAATCTAATATTTGAATTTTGCAAAAAAATTGCACAAAAAGAAAACAAACAATATTTAAGATTAGAATGTTTAAGTACAAATAATAAATTAAACCAAATATATTCAAATCACGGATTTAAGTTAATAAAGACAGGAGAAGATTATTATAAATATGCACTAAGAGAGTATAAAATATAATAATAGAATATTTAAATATATTGATAAATTTGTTTAGATTCAAAAAAGTGAGCGAATAATCCTTTCGAAGACCGTTGTGCTTGTCACAACGGTCTTTTTTGTATAAGTATATAAAAAAAGGAAAGAATAAAATTAGGGAGGATTTACCATGAATAATAAATATAAGATTGTATTTATAGATATTGATGGAACATTAGTAAATGACGAAAAAGTTATTCCAAAAGAAAATATAGAAACAATAAAAAGATTAAAAAAAGATGGAGTAGAGGTAGTACTTGCATCTGGAAGGCCATATCATAGCATAGAAAAATATAGTAATATTGTTGGAGCAAGACCATATATTATAGGTTCAAATGGAGGAGTAGTAGTAAATTTTGAAGATAATAAAATTTTATATAATGCTAATATAGATAAAAGTTTAGCTTTAGAAGTACTAAAATTTATAAAACAAAACAATTTATTTACTGCAATTACTATGTCTGGAAATTTAGTGTTAGAAAAAGAAATGTATAGTTTAACAAAAGAAAATAGAGATGAATTAATAGAAGTAGACTCATTAGAAGAATATTTAAAAAATACAAATGAATCCATTATTAAATTTAGTATAATGTCAGACCAAAAGGAAAATTTAGAAGATACAAGAGAAAAGATGATAAATAAATTTAATTTGACAATAACAAATGTAGATACTTTTGTTATACAAAAAAAATATAGAATAGATGGAAAAAATCCTTTTATTATGGATATAATGCAAGAATATGTAAGTAAAGGCGAAGCTATAAAAAAGCTTTGTAATTATTTAAATTTAAAAACATCTGAAACAATTATATTTGGTGATGGTATGAATGATATAGAAATGTTTGAATTAGATGCATATAAAGTTGCGATGGGAAATGCTGCAAATAGAATTAAAGAAATGGCAGATTATATTACCAAAACAAATAATGAATCTGGAGTTGCATATAAATTAAATAAAATTTTTAATTATTAAAAGGTGAAAAAATGGATATAATTACATTTCCTGAATTTAATATATATTTAAAAATATCTAATATAGCTTTTCAGATAGGAAATATAAAAATATATTGGTATGCAATTTTTATGGCTTTAAGTTTTACAATTGGGATTCTTGGGATAAAAAAAGAATGTAAAAATAATAAATTAGATTATGAAAAGGTAATAGAATTAATAATTGTTATAATCCCAATATCTATAATATTTGCTAGAATATATTATGTAATATTTAATTTAGACTATTATTTAAATAATCCGCTAGAAATAATAAATATAAGGAATGGTGGATTAGCAATATATGGAGGAATTATTGGAGCAGTTATAACAATAGGAATATATTCTAAAATTAAAAAGATGAATATATTAAATATATTTGATATATGTGTCCCATATTTAGCACTAGGACAAGCAATAGGAAGATGGGGAAATTTTTTTAATAAAGAAGCACATGGAATAGAAACAAATAATATTTTTAGAATGGGAATTGTAGAAAATGGAGTATATATGGAAGTACATCCAACATTCTTGTATGAATCTATATGTGATTTCATTTTGTTTTTGATATTAATTAATTTTAGAAAACATAAAAAATATGATGGGCAATTAACTTTAATATATTTATTAGGATATTCAAGTGTAAGATTTATTATAGAAGGATTAAGAACTGATAGTTTAATGCTTGGAAATATAAGAATATCTCAATTAATTTCAGCGCTTATAGATATAGTTTCATTATTAATTTTATTATATAAAAAATACAGGAATAAAATTTATCAAATTAATTGCAAGCAAAGAACTAATATGATAAGATACAAGTAGCTAAAAGGAGAAATAAAACTATATGTTTTTTAAAGGTATAGCCTAAAGAAATTCAATATGGATAATTTAAATTAGGATGGATAAAATTATTTGAAAATAATTAGTATACAAAGGAAGTAAGGGGAAAATGGTAAAAAACGAAACAAAGAATAATGTTATTGTTGTAACCAAAAATGATGGAAAAAGTGTAATAGACCTAAATTTGCAAGACAAAGTATATTTGATGATTGATATAAATAATATTACAAATTTAAAAAAATTGATAAAAAAGATAGAATCAATTACTAAAGAATATGATAAAGATAAATTTTCTTTATTAATAAAAAGTAATGGAAATAAAAAATTAGAAAATGATGTTATGGAATGTATTAATGCTGCTTTATGCAAGACAAAAAAGGAAAAGATTGAATACATTTATGATACAGTATGCAATTATTTAGATGAAGAATTTAAAAATAATAATTATTGTGATTTTAAAGATGATGTATGTAAAGCTAAAAGAAAATGTAAAGATAAAAAAGTAACTATGGGATGTTGCCATGAAATAAAAAGTCTTTTAAAAGGAAAATTAAAAGAGTGCCCATTATTAAAAGATAAAAAATGCTCTACTAAATGTATAACTTGTAAATTGTTTACTTGTGATGCGATAGAAAAGAAATTTAAAATAAAAGATATACCACTTATTGATATTTATTTTAATCCTATTCAAAAATTTATAATTAAAACGAGCTATTTTACTAAAAGAGAAGTAATTATAGATAAATTATTAAAATGGTAAATTCATAGTTCTGATAAATTAATATTATTTATACAAAAGAGGAACTAACGTAGTTCCTCTTTTGTGAAATAAATGGAAAAAGGAGGAAAAAATGAAAATAGTTATAGTTAGACATGGACAAACTAGAGGAAATATTTTAAATGAACAAGGAATAAGTTTGTTTACAGGAGCACTAAATAACCAAGATACTGATTTAACAGAAAAAGGAATAGAAGATGCAAAAAAGTTAGCCAATAATGAGATTATTAAATCAATACAAAAAGTTTATTGTTCAGATCTAAATAGAGCGATAGATACTGCAAAACTTGCTAAACCAGGTTATGAACTTAATATAGATAAACGTTTAAGAGAAAGATCTTTAGGCGATTTTGAAGGAAATTATCCAGAAGATTTGATAAAAAACGAAGAATATAAAAAATATTTTACAGATGATGAATACAAAAAATTTAGAACAGATTTTATTCAAAAAGCACCAAATGGAGAAAATTATACAGATATAATAAAAAGAACTAAAATTTTTTTAGATTCATTAAATATGGAAGAAGATATAACTATAGGTATATTTTCACATATGCACTGTATTAGATGTTTAATGTACAATTTGCTAAAATTTACGCCAAAAGAAAGAATATTTAATTTAAAAATAAAAAATTGCGAACCATATGTAATTGAAAGAATGGAAGATGGAACATTTAAACTAACATCACATAATTTAAATGATTTATTTAGTAAAGTGTGTTGGTAAAGGAGTTTTTATGGAATTTAGAAAAATTAATTTAAATGAACTAGATAAACTAAAAAATCTTTATGATTATGAAAATTTTGAAGAGTTTAAACAAAAAATAACTACTGATATATTAAATAAAGTAAAAGATTTATACATACTAGAAGAAGACGGCAAAATAATTGGAGAAATAAAAGTAACATATAAATCAGATATGCCAAATCAAACAATTCAAAATATAAGAGTATATTTGTATGCTTTTCGAATTCATAAAGATTATCAAAATAAAGGACTTGGACAAAAATTACTTACTTTTGTAATTAATTCCTTAGAAAATGAAGGAATTACAGAATTTACATTGGGTGTAGAAGATGACAATGAAATAGCAAAACATATATATGAAAAATTTGGTTTTACAGAAATAATTGATAGACAAAGTGAAACTGTAAAAGGAAATACATATGAGTATAATCTATTGCTAAGAAAAAGCAATACAAAAAAGATGGAAAAATTAGTTCTTAAATTTGGGTTAGGTAACAAAATACTTAAAGTTACTCAAATTCATGGGGGACTTTCAAACAGAATGTATAGAGTAGAAACAGATAAAGCTGAATATGCTATAAAAAAATTAAATAATAAATTAATGCAAAACAAATCGGAATTTGAAAGAATTAATTTTGCAGAAAAAGTGTCAAAAATAGCAGAAGATAATGGAATATCTGTAGTAAGAGCTTTAGAATTTGAAAACAAAATTATACATGAAATTGATGAAGATTATTACATGATATTTAAATGGAATTATGGAAAACATTTAAAACCAGAAGATGTAACAGATGAGGTCTGTAATATTGTAGGGGAATTGTTAGCCAAAATACATAATTTAGATTTTTCTATTATAGAAGCAGAAAAATCTAAAGAATTACAAATAAAAAATATAGATTGGAATTATTATGCGAATATCGCAAAAGAACAAAATAAATATTATTATAAAGATTTGATAGAAAATTTAGATATGCTTTATGAACTTAATAAAAAGACAAATGAAGCCCTAGAATATTCAAAAAATAATTTGATTATAAGTCATAGAGACCTAATAAAAAAGAATATTATGTGGAATGAAAATAAACCAACAGTTATAGATTGGGAGTCTAGTGGGTATGTAAATCCAACAGTAGAATTAATTCAAGTATGTTGGAACTGGGCTAATGGAGATGTTGGCAAATTTGATTTTGATAAATTCGGAATAATACTTAATTCATATTTACAAAATGTAAATAACTATCAAAAAGAAGATATGAAAAAACTAATTTATGCAAATTTATGGGAAGCTATTGAGTGGTTAGAATATAATTTAAAAAGGTCATTATGTATAGAAAATACATATAGAAAAGAAGAAATAGACCTTGCTGAAGAACAAATAAATTATTTGAATTATGAAATAAGATATGCAATGACGCAAATAGAGCAAGTTGCAGATTCATTTAGGGATTAGGGGACGGTCCTAAAATCCCTATAAAAAATATAAAAGGAGATTATATGATAATCGAAAACAAATATTTTGATGATATAAAAAGAATTTGGAAAGAAAATAACAGTGGATATATTACAAAAGAAAGTAATGAAATGTTAATAAATAATAATGATATATTGAAAATAGTTTATTTGGAAAATGAAATTCCAGCAGGTTATGTTGCAGTATATAATAAAAACGATTTTTGTACATTAGAGGATTTTCCAGACAAAATAGATAAAAATGGTAAAGTAGCATATATATGGAAAATAGTTACAGATAAGAAATACATGGGAAAAGGTATTGCAAGTAAACTTATGAAATATGTTTTAGAAAAATTTAAAGGATATAAAATATATAGTTGCATTGCAAAAGATAATATACCATCACTAAAATTGCATGAAAAATATGGTTTTAAGGAGGCGTATAGATTTACAGAAGATAAAGAACAAATTATGTTAGTAAAGTGTAATTAACTTAATAATTCTGCAAAGATAATAAATAGAAGTAAGGGGAATAAAAAATGGATTTAAATGAAATAAAAGAAATATTAAAAATAGAATATGGAAATCAAAAGAGAAGACAAGGAACACCAGCATATTCTCATCCTTTTGGTGTTGCTGAGATTTTAAAGAAAAAAGGATTTGATCAAAATTATCAAGCTGCAGGATTATTACATGATGCATTAGAAGATACAAATATGACTTATGAAGAAATATCTAAAATTTCTAATGCTGAAATTGCAGAAATTGTAAAATTACTAACAAAAGAAAAAGGATATATAATGCAAAATTATTGGAATGAAATTATGAAAGATGAAAAGGCAAGAATAGTTAAGCTAGCTGATAGACTTCATAATTTAACAGAAGCAGTTCAAACAGATAAAGATTTTAGAAGAAAATATATAAAAGAAACAGAAGAATGGTATTTAGAAATGGCAAAAGGGACATGCTTTGAAAAAGATGTAAATAAAGCGTTACAAAATTTAATAGATAGTTTATAAAATAAAAAATAATCAAAAAAGACTGGTGTTTAAGCCTCTCAGTGATTGGAGAATTATGAAAAAATTAAATGTAATAATGGTTTTTAATAATAAAGAAGATAAAATTTTAATGTGTAAAAGAACCAAAGAACCATACAAAGGAAAGCTAAATTTAGTAGGTGGTAAAGTAGAAAAAGGTGAAGATGAATTACAAGCAGCTTATAGAGAATTAGAAGAAGAAACAGGAATTTCTAAAAATGACATTATATTAACTAACTTAATGAATTTTGATTATAAACTTCAAGATATGGAATTAGAGGTTTATGTAGGAAAATTAAATAAAGAAGTAAAATTAGTAGAAGAAATAAACAAATTACTTTGGGTAGATAAAAACGATAACTTTTTTGATATAGAAAAATATGCAGGAGAAGGAAATATTGGACATATGTTAAAACAGGTGGAAATATATAAAGATGAAGTTATAAAATAAAGGAGGAAAAATGGAAAGAATATTAGTTTTAGGAACAGGTGCAGGAATGTCAACTAACTGTTATAATGCTTGTTTTTTATTAGAGAATAATGGCAAATACTTATTAGTAGATACTGGAATGGGAATAGGTATTATAAAACAAATAAAAGATATTGGAGTGGATATTACTAAAATACATGATGTATTTATTTCACATAAACATATTGATCATTTATTAGGAATATTTCCACTTATTAGAATGATAACAAGCCTTATGGGAGCAGGAGTTTATGAAGGAAAATTACATATTTATTGTGACAAAGAAATAAAAGAATTAGTAGAGAAATTCTTTATTCCAACATCATATCCAGAACTTATAAAAATGTATCATGAAAATATTATATTTCATGACTTACATAATAATGAGAAGTTTAATATTATAGGATATGAAATAGAAGCAGTAGATTTGTATAGCACAGAATGTAATCAATTTGGATTTCAAACAAAATTAAACAATGGGAAAGTATTAACATTTATGGGAGATGTACCATGTAATGATAAATTAAATGACAAAATAAAAGGTACAGATTGGGTATTACATGAAGTATTTTGTTTAGAATCAGAAGAGAAAAAATTTAAGGCAAGAGAAAAATTTCATTCAACAGTTAAAGATGTTGCAGAAAAAATGGAAATGCTTAAAGTAAAAAATATAGTTTTATGGCATACAATGGACAATAATATTCTACAAAGAAAAGAACTTTATACAAAAGAAGCAAAAGAATATTTTAGTGGAAACGCTTATATACCAAACGATTTGGAGATAATTGAACTTTAGGGACGGCCCTAAAAGTTCAATTGCTTAACATAATTTTTGAACTTTAAGCTCCGTCCCTAAAGTTCAAAAAGTTTCCATAACGTAGTAAGGAGGATAATATGGAAGAATTAATTAATAATATTAAAGAAAATGCAAAAATAATTATAAATGGAAAAGAATATATTGTTAAAACTAAGACTTTATATGGAATTGAAGAAGATGAAGAGGCTTATTATTATAAATGTATTATGAATACAGGAGATACATTAGTTATAATTCCTGACGATAATTTATTATACATTGGTAAAGAAATTGAAGATATGAAATATGAAAGACCTGCAATAGATAGACTAATTTATGATGAAAAGATTTATCATAAAACTGGTGAAGGTAATCAGTATATTAAAAATATAAAATTTGGAACAGATATAGAAGGAAAATGTGTTTTTGAAGATTTTGAAAGTGATAAAAAAATAATTAGTTTGGGGATTTTACCAGAAAAAAATAATATAAGGGCTGATATTTTAGCAGATATAATTGATATTGAAGATATAAAGTTTATTAAGGAGTAACAAATGTTTAAAAATAAAAAAGTTATAATATTTGATATGGATGGAACTCTTATTGATTCTATGGGAATATGGAATAAAACAGATGAAAGCTTAATAAAAAGATTTACTAATAAAACTGTAGATGAGTTTTTTAAAGAGAATAACATACAATCAAAAGATATAGGTCAATTAAGAGATAGATTACTTGCAGAGTTTAAAAGTGGAGACATTTATTTACAATATTGTAGTTGGCTAAAAGAAAGATTTAATACAAATAAGACTGCAGAAGAAATTTTAAAAACTAGATGGGAAATATCTAATAAATTACTTATGAGTGAAGTGGATTATAAAAAAGATGCTGATATTTTATTAAAAAAATTAAAAGAAGCAGGATTTATATTAGCACTAGCTACGACAACTCCAAAGTCAAGACTTGACTTATATAGAAAAATATTAAAAAAAGTAAATATTGATGAAATATTCTCGGTTATTCTAAGTAAAGAAGATGTTGTACATAAAAAGCCAGATCCAGAAATATATAATAAGATATTAGAAAAATTAAATGCTAAACCAGAAGAATGCATAGTCGTAGAAGATGCGTTAATTGGTGTACAATCAGCTAAAAATGCTGGAATAGAAGTTATTAACATGTATGACAAATATGCAGATGCAGATAGAGAAGAAATAGAGAAATTAGCTGATTATAAAGTACAAAATTATAAGGAATTAATAAATATATTAGATAGGGATTAGGGGACGGTCCTAAAATCCCTATTATGTAAAAATTGTATGGAAATATTTTAAAGAAGATAAAATTATGGATATAGTAGCAGGTTGTGTTATAAAAAAAGATAATAAAATTTTGATGGTACAAGAAGCAAATGAAAAATATTATGGACAATGGAATTTCCCAGCAGGTCATGTTGATGAGGGAGAAAGCATTATGGAAGGCGCTATTAGAGAAGTAAAAGAAGAAACTGGATGTGATGTAAAATTAACAGGTTTATTGCCAATTAAAACAGTATATCAAAATGATATTCCAACCTTAATAGTAGAATTTACAGCAGAAATTATAAATGAAGATATTAAATTTGATAAAAATGAAATATTAGATGTAAAATGGATTGATATAGAAGATATAAAAAATATGGATGAAAAAACTTTAAGAGCGATAGAAACTAATAAAGCGACTTTTGAAGATTTTATAAATAATAAAATTTATCCATTAGATATTTTTGATACGAAAAAATATGTACTATAATTCTAAAATTAGATAATCTCTAATTTACAAAGGAGGAGTGAACGTGTTTGAACTAGTTTCGCCAACGCTAGAATATAAAG
The DNA here is from genome assembly GCA_944392175.1 of uncultured Clostridia bacterium. GTDB lineage: Bacteria > Bacillota > Clostridia > TANB77 > CAG-508 > Merdicola. The sequence goes on along the minus strand of CALXVT010000013.1, from coordinate 15,577 downwards.
AAAAAGCAATAGATTTTATAAACGAATTTTACGAATATAAATCAGAGATGAATGGAGTAGGAGGCTTATATAGATATTTAAATGATTATGAAGGATGGTTAGAGAAATTAGAAAAAGATAAAAAACAACCTGTAACAGAAGAAAGAGTACCAGCTGAAACATATTTTTTAGTAAGAAAAGAAGATGATAAAATAATTGGAATGATTAATATTCGCCTTGCTCTAAATGAAGAGTTTAAAAAATTAAATGGAAATATAGGCTATTGTATAAGACCTACAGAAAGAGGAAAAGGATATAATAATATAAATTTATATTTAGGATTAAAAAAATGTAAAGAACATGGAATAAAAGATGTTTTATTAACTGTTGATAAAGATAATGAACCATCTAAAAAAACAGTATTAAGATTTAATCCAAGGTTTGAAAGAGAATATTTTGAAGAAAAAAAATATAAAACTATAATCCAACTATATTGGATAAATGTGGATGAAGGAATAAAATTATGGGAAAGTGAACATTAAGGAGGAAAAAATGATAGATTTACATATGCATACAGTTTATTCAGATGGAGATAGAACTGTAGAGAAAATATTAAAACAATGTGAAGAAAAACATTTAGAATATATATCAATTACCGACCATAATAATTGTATGCAGTACAAAGATGAAGCTTTTAGTAAAAATATTTTTTCAGGGAAAATTATAAAAGGAGCAGAATTACAGGGACATGTACTGAATAAAAATATTGAAATATTAGCATATGATTATGATATGGATATTTTAAATGCTTGGATACAAAAGTATTTTTCAGAAGAAAAATCTAGAGAAAGACGTAATAATCAAAAAGAAAGATTTTATAAAATTTGTGATAAAATTGGTTTGAAATATAATAAAGACAATATAGTATTTTCTGAAAGTCCTACAGCTTTTGTAGAACGTCCAATATATATGGAAATTATAAAATATGAAGAAAACCGTGAAAAATTAGGCGAATATGCAAATAAATTTGGACTATTTTTTAGAAAAGCGTTGACTAATTCAGAAAGTCCATATTATATGAATTATGAGTTGGATTATCCTTCTTATGAAGAGATAATAGATAATATTCATAATGCTGGAGGAAAAGCTTTTTTAGCACATCCATTTGAATATAAGTTTGAAAACACAATACAATTTATAGATGAAATAAGGAAAATAAGAGAATTAGACGGGATAGAATGTTATCATCCATCAGCAGAAGAGGATAATAGAATTAATATTTTACTTGATTATGCGCATAAGAATAATTTGTATATTAGTGGTGGAAGTGATTATCATGGAAAGCCAAAGCCAGATATAGAAATAGGCGAAGGAAAAGGAAGTTTACAAATTCCAAAAGAAATTGTAGAAAAATGGTATAGGGATTAATTATCGTTACTACATTCCCAATAAGGAGATAAAATGTTTAGATTAATAGGTAATATTTGTGTCTTAGGTGATAGTATTGTATATGGTGCTTGGGATGACGCAAAACATGGATATGTAAATAGATTAAAAGAGAAATATAACCAAAATCAAAATACAGAAAACATATATGGACTAGGAATTCCAGGAGAAACTACAGAAGGATTATTAAAAAGGATTGATTCAGAATTAAATCCTAGAGAACCAAGTGCCATTATTATTGCTGTAGGTTTAAATGATACAATTTATATAAAAAGTAAAAATAGAGAAAATGTTAGTTTAGAAGGCTTTATTGACAATATTAGTAAAATCATAGATGTTGCAAAAAAATATACTGATAATATTTTAGTTTTAGGATTAACGAAAGTTATAGAATCACTTACTACTCCAATTTTGTGGAATGATGATGAAATGTATTTTAATAACACAATTAAAAAATATGATAAAGCTCTTGAAGTATTTTGTAATAACAATAATATAGATTACATAAAAATGTTTGATTTATTAGAAGATGAAGATTTTTCAGATGATGGTATACATCCAAATGAAAAAGGTCATGAAAAAATATATGAAGTAATAAAAGAAAAAGGAGAAGGCATATATGAGTAATTTTATTAAAAAAATTGATAAAAAACCATCTTTTGAAAAAGAAAACTATTTTAAAGGATATAGTTTCTTAAAAGAAAATAGACAAATGGATTTAGATTATATAATAATGAATTATGGTCATGATTTTTATCAAATTGATGCTGTGTCAACACATATTTACTATATTTTAGACGGACAAGGAGAAGCCAATATAGCAGGAGAAAGATACAATTTAGAAAAAGGATTAGTAGTTGAAATTCCAAAAGATACAGAATGGGCATTTAAAGGTAATTTAAAAATGTTGGAGATTTCAATTCCAAAATTCAATCCAGAAACTTGTAAGTATACCAAAAAGAATGACTTATAGGAGTTTTATATGAAAGAATTAGAGTTGATAAAAATTTTATGGGATTATATGCAGATAGATAGCAAATTGCAAAAAGCTGATTGTATAATTGTTCTAGGATGTAAAAATATTGAATTAGTAGATGTTGCAGTAGATTTATTTAATAAAAAATATTCTGATAAAATAATATTTTGTGGTGGCTATGGAAAAATAACTAAAGAACTTTGGAATGAAACAGAAGCAGAAAAATTTGCTAATTTGGCAATAGAAAAAGGAGTCCCAAAACAAGCAATATGCATAGAAAATAAATCTACAAATACAGGAGATAATTTTAGATTTGCAAAAAAACTAATACAAGATAAAAAGTTAGATGTAAAAACTTGCATAATTGTATGTAATCCATATGATGTAAAAAGAATTTATGCAACATTTAAAAAAATAATACCAGAATTTGAAGGTTATTTTGCAACAACAAAAATATCATGTGAGGAATATTATAAAACATATTCAAAAGAATGGATTAATGTACTTGTAGGAGATGTTCAGAGAATGAAACTATATCCAAAGTTTGGATGGCAAATAGAAGTTGAAATGCCTGACAATGTTTGGAAAGCATTTGAAGAATTAGTAAAACTAGGATACAATAAGTATGTATTAAAATAAATAGGGATTAAAGGACTGCCCTTAAAATTCCTATCTGTATTAAAATATAATTTTATAAAGGAGGAAAAAATGGAAAATTATTTTATTATTCATGGTTCATTTAGTACACCATATTCAAATTGGATAGGCTGGTTATTTGATTTTATATCAACAGAAGAAAAAGAGGTATGGGCACCACAATTTCCAATTGGTGTTGGAAGACAAAATTATGAAAATTGGAGCAAATTATTAAAATATTATGCTGATTTAGGATTAATAACTGAAGATACAACAATAATAGGACATAGTATTGCACCAGTATTTATATCAAAATTTTTAATAGAAAATAAAATAAAAGTTAAAAAAATAATTTCAGTATGTGGATTTAATAATTATTTAGGAATAGACAAAGATTATGATGCAGTAAATGAATCAATGTATTTAGATAATTTAGAAGATGTTAAAAATTATGCAAAAGAAATAATATGTTTCTATTCTAATAATGATCCATATGTAAAATATGAAGCAGAAAAAGATTTTGCTGATAAAATAGCAACAGAGCAAGTTTTATTACCAAATGCAGGACATGTTAATACAGAGAGTGGGTATGATACATTTGAGGAAATAGTAGCTTATTTATAGGAGGAACTAAATAAAATATGTTTAATATAGCACATGTTACAATTAGTGTAACTAATATAGAAAAAACTTTAGAATTTTACAAACAATTTGGGTTTAAAGAATTTAAAGCTTGGGATGCAGAAGATAATAGTTTAAAAATTAGAATATTAAAATTAAATGATATGTTATTAGAGATTTTTTGCTACAAAAATTATTCTAATCTACCTGATACAGCTACTTCTACAGCAACTGATTTACCTGTACTTGGAACAAAACATTTTGCATTAGGTGTTACAAATATAGAAAAAGCAAAAAATTGGGTAATTAATAATAAATTAGCAGATGAAATAGTTATTAATGTTGGTAGATTAGGAAAGCCATATTTTTTTATTAAAGATCCAGATGGAATATTAGTAGAAATAATAGAAAATGAAATACCAAAAGCTACAATTGATGATGAAGAAAAAGAAAAATTAAGAAACATAATAAAAAAAGCTGATTTTACAGGATTTTACTCTAAAAATAAATTTCATTCTATGGAACATATTGCAAAAGTTATTACATTTTCATATTTATTAGGAAAATCAGAAAATTTAGATAAAGAAGAAATGAAATTATTATTAACTGCCTCTGCTTTTCATGATTGTGGGAGAAATGGAAATGACGGAGAAAATAAACATGCCGAAGCTGGGGCAAAACTAGCAGGTACATATTTTAAAGATAATCCTGATAATCCATTTAATATAAAACAAGAAGAAATTCCAATAGTACAAGTTGTAATTCATTATCATGAACACAAAGAAAAAGAACATGGAAAATTAGATGTAGATGAAATATCTAAATTAATAAAAAAATATGGAGCACCAGAAAACAAATTAACTCAAATAGAAAAAATGTGTATGATATTAAAAGACGCTGACGCATTAGATAGAGAAAGATTTGCAACAGCAGGAAAACTTGATCCTATATATTTAAGAAGTAAATCTGCTAAAGATGAAAAAATTTTACACTATGCAAAAGCAATAAACCAAATATTTGCCAAGGAAATATTAAAAAAAGTTTATGGAATAGATAGTATAAACGAAAACATAGATAGTGTTAAATTATTAGAAGAAATGAAATTAAAAAAAGTTGAGTTTCTTGGTGAAGAACGAAGTTTAAGAATAGAAGAGATTTTAGATATATTATTTTAAGGAGTATTTATGAAAATTTTTTTAATAAGACATAGTGAATCAATAGATGACATAGAAGATTGCTATGGAGGCATAGCAGATTTTGATTTATCACAAAATGGAATAAAAAAAGTAGAGGAATATGAAATTCAAAATTTAGGTGTTGAGAAAATTTATGCTAGTCCATATAAAAGAGCATATCAAACTGCTAAAATTTTAAATAAAAAAATAAATGTAGATATAGAAATTATAGATAATATTAGAGAATGTAATTCTTATGGAATATTATCTGGTGTAAATAAAGAAAAAGCAAAAAATATATTTAGCTATGTTTTTAATATGCCAGAATATCAAAAAACAGGATATTATTTAGGAACATCTTTTTTAGGTGGAGAGGATATAAAAGAGTTTGATAAGCGTGTGGAAAATGGAATAAATGAAATCATTGAAAAAAGTAAAGAATTAAATACTATTGCTATAGTTACACATGGAGGAGTTTATAGAAGTATTTATAAAAACATATTTAAAGAAAATAAAAAAATAGAAGGAATGGAAGATTTAGCAACAACAGAATTAGAATATAATGATGGTAAATTTACTATTTTAAATAAAAAAGGATTAATATTTGGAGAAAAAATTAATAATTAATTTAGAGATATCACTTGTAATATGTTTTACAGGTGATATTTTGGTTTAAGAATAAATAGTAAAAAAATTTTGTGGATATACTTTTATAAAATATTTACTTTTAAATTATCTGGTGCTAAAATACTATAATACAGAAAAAGCTGATAAATTCTGTAAAATAATTTTTATAGAGGAGGATAGTTAAGCGTTATAATATCAGCATCTAATTAGAAAGGGAGAGTAAATGTATGGCTAGAAGACGGAGAAAAAGAAGTCTGGATTTTACGTGGGTTGTAGAGATTGTTATAGTAGTTTTTATTTTCATTTTACTGCTTGCACCAATTTCTGTAAAAAATGAAAATATAGAGATTGGAGTGGGTGAAAAATTTGAGAATACCTCAAAAATTACTTATCTGGGAATTGATATTTCAGATAAAGTAAAAATTATTGGAGAGGTAAATTCAAATGTTCCAGGAGTATATGAAATTACATACAAATGGAATTGGAAAGAAACTAAACAAACAATAACAGTAAAGGACAAAATTCCTCCCGAAATACATTTAAATGGGGGAAATACAGTCTATTTACAAAACTTCGATAATTTAGCAAGTAAGGATCCTGGTGTTGTTGTAACAGACAACTATGATACGGACTTGAAAGCAAAAAGAGATATTAAAAAAATCTCTGATACTGAATATGAATTTGTTTATACAGCAACAGATTCTTCAGGAAATATATCTATTCAGAAACGAAATATGATTCTAGCAAAAGGAGAGGTTTATTTAACCTTTGATGATGGCCCATCTGATGTAACAAATGAAGTGTTGGATATTCTTAAAGAAAATAATGTAAAAGCAACCTTTTTTATAGTTGATTATTCTGAAGAGGACAAACCAACAATTCAGAGAATTATTGATGAAGGGCATACATTAGGTATTCATGGAATGTCACATGATTATGCCGAGATTTATTCTTCGATTGATGTGCTTATGGATAATTTTAATAGCTTACATGATAAGATATTAAATGATTTTGGATATGATACAAAATTTATCCGGTTTCCAGGAGGTGCATCAAATACGATTAGTAGTCAATACTGCAATGGCATTATGACAGAGGCAATAGAAGAAGTAGCTCAAGAGGGGCTTGTATACTATGACTGGAATGTTGATGTTGATGATGCCGGTAGTGCAAGAACGTCTGAGAAAATTTATGAAAATTTTGCAGATGGGATTGCACCAAATCGAGAAAATGTAGTGTTGGCACATGATGGATATGGTCATAACGAAACGGCGGAAGCTCTGCCAAAAATAATTGACTATGCAAAGGAAGAAGGATATCAATTTTCTGCAATTTCGGAGGATACCATTCCTGTGCAACATAACGTCAATAACTGAAAGATTTTTACAAAAGAAACATGATAAGAGAATTATTGTGTTTCTTTTGTAATATTTAATTAATTATTGTACTTTAATGTCTTTTATGATAAAACATTAAAAACAGCTTTTCAAATATATGCAGATTGAAATTTGATTGTGCAGATATAGGAAGAGTAATCTTATTATATAGAAGATTTGCTATATGATAAGAAATGGAGGGAATATGAGTAATTTTAATGAAAAAAATCTTTCAGGTAATAGTAAAATTGCAGTAGATATTTTAAGCAGAACTTGGAAATATGATTGTATGAGTTGTGCCATTGCAAAAGGTAAATTAGAGCTTCCAGGAGGCTTAATTTACGAAAATGATTATATTACAGTAGGTGCAGATACAGAAATACCTTTAAATGGATTTATTATTGTTGCAACTAAAAGACATATTAATTCAATTGCAGATTTGACAGAAAAAGAATGTCATGAATTGATATATTATATTGCAAAAGTAATAAAAGCATTAAAAGAACTAAATATTGTTCAAGAGGTAACTGTAGTACAAGAAGAAAGATCAAAGCATTTACATGTATGGATATTTCCTTGCCATGAGGAATATAAGAAGATGTTCGGAAGTGGTGTAGGATCTATAAAAGCCATATGTAAGTATGTAAAAGATAACGCAAACAAGGAAAATGTACAAACATGTTTAAGTACTGTACAAAAATTAAAAGAGTATTTTAAGGAGGATTAAAAAATGAGAGATTTAATGCAAAAAATTTATGAGTATGTTGGGAAAGATGTATACAAAATTGAGGAAGAGATAAATTATGTTGAAGAGAAGGTCTTACCTCTTTATGACACCAATATTGGAGGACATGGAAGAGACCACATTTTAACTGTAATTATGAGATCTTTTGAAATAAAGAAAGAATTTAAGTTGAAACTTAAAGACAAATTAATTCTGATAATTGCAGCTTATCATGATATTGGATATAAAAAAGATCCAGATAATCATGAGCAGGTTTCAAGCGAAATGTTCTTGGCAGATAAAGAAATTCAGAAATTTCTTGAAACAGATGAAATTAAAATTGTTGCAGAAGCAATCGTTGACCACAGAGCAAGCCTTGAATATGAGGCTAGAAGTGAATACGGTAAATTAGTTTCTTCTGCAGATAGGGAAACATCTGTAGAGAACATGTTAAAACGTTCATTTTTGTATCAAGCAGATAAACACGCTGCTGAAAATCCAACAATCGAACAAATAATTGAATATTCTTTCAAAAAACTTACAAAGAAATTTGGAAAAGATGGATATGCAAAAATGTACTTTCCAGATAAGAAATATACGGATTATTTAAAGGAGATGCAAGAACTGCTTGATAATAAAGAAAAATTCATTGCAAGAGAAATGAATTTCGCTCCTTTATTAAACAAATAAACTATAATTAAAATATTCTTTTAAACTTGAAAATGTGTAGTCTTATTAAGACTACACATTTTTCGTATATTAGAAAAGTTTTCTTAACTTTCCTAGTATAGAAATTAATTTCACACAAAATTGCATAGCAATTTTGGCGAGAGAACAAAGACGGGGCATGCAAGTTATTTAAAAGAACATAGAACTTTAATCATGCCCCTTTTGTTATACAATAGGAAAGTTATACTTTCCTATTGTATAAAAGTCGCTTTGCTCCAATGGTTGTACACAATTTTACTAATGTAAAATTGGCACAGAACAAATTTACGGAAAGCCAAATAGAAAGGATAAAGTTAGTACAAATATTAAGGCTTTCCGATTTGTTCTTGGTGTTAAAAATAATAAATTTAATAAATAATTGATATTTAAACTATTATGATATATACTAAAACAATAAAAGGAGATAAATATATGTTTAATAAGATTATTAAATCAAATGAATTTGTAATAGAAAATGCAAAGTATGTGAAGATAAATAACGATGAAATAAAAAAATTTGCAGAAAACATAAAACAAGTAAATATCCAAAACTGGTTATTTAATTTACCATTCAATTTATTAGATGAAAATATTGATACAATTATAGAGTTCTTGCTTTATTTTGAAGCGATTGATTTTTCATTTTGGGGAAATCCAAAATGGGAAATACAAACAGAAAAAGGAAAACAAGATGGTTCTATGGCTTTATTGTATGCAATGTTAAAATATATAAAAGAAAATAAGAATTTTGATAATATAACTAAAGAAAAATTCGGAGAATATTTAAAAGGAAATATAGAAATTCCACTTTTTGAGGAAAGATATAATATACTAAAAAACATTAATTATATAGTAAAAGAAAAAATGAATGGAAGTTTTTATAAAGCAATATATAACTTAAAAACTGATGAAGAATTGTTTGATTTTATAATAAATAATTTCAAAGATTTTGAAGATATAAGAACTTATAAAGGAAAAACAATATATTTTTATAAGCTTGCACAATTATTAACTTCTGATATTTTACATATGAGAGAAAAAAAGGAAGATATAAAAGTCGATTATTCTCATCTTGTAGGATGCAGTGACTATAAAATACCTCAGGGATTACGAGCTCTAAATTTGGTAAGCTATAATGAAGAACTTGCAAATTTAGTAGATAATAAAATAGAAATAAAACAAAATTCAGAATATGAAGTTGAAATACGTGCAACAGTGATTTATGTAATTAATAAAATAAAGAATTTATTGGACAAAAGAATAAATGCAATAGATTTAAATGATTATATATGGCTTATGTCAAAAAATAAAGATTTACCAAAGAAACCATATCATTTAACAAGAAATATAAATTATTAGTGATGGGGATTTGAGAGTGTCACCTAAAATTGCTATTAAAAATAGTAAAAAGGAAGTAAATTTTATGAAAGTATTATCATTAATGGAACCATGGGGAAGTTTAATTAAAGAAAAAATAAAATATATTGAAACTAGAAGTTGGAAAACAAATTATAGAGGAGAATTATATATTCATACAAGTTTAAAGAAAATTCCTAAAAAAGATGAAAGAATACAAAATTTAGTTAATCTATTACAGGATAATGATATTAAATATGGATATATAATTGCAAAATGTAATTTAGTAGATTGCATATACATGGATGAAACTTTTGTAAATAAAATAAAAAACGAAAAGCCAATAGAATATATGTGTGGAGAATATGCAGTTGGTAGATATGCATGGATTCTAGAAGATATAGAAATGATTAAACCAATGGAAGCCAAAGGACATTTGGGACTATGGGAATATCCTAAAATTTAAAATTGGAATCAGGGGACGGACCTTAAAGCACTATAAGGAGGAAAGAATGGAAGTATTATTTGCAACAAATAATCCAGCTAAAATTAAAATATATGCTGATAAATTAAAAGAAAATGGAATACAACTAAAAACTCTTGCAGATTTAAAAATAAGTGATGAAGTAGAAGAAAATGGAAAAAATTCAATAGAGAATGCCATTATAAAGGCTAAAGGATATTATAAAACATCTAAAATTCCAACGATTGGAATGGATAATTGCCTTTATATAGAAGGAATAAATGAGGAAGATCAACCAGGAACACATGTAAGAAGAGTTCATGGAAAAAGGCTGTCAGATAAAGAAATGATAGATTATTATACTGGATTAGTAAAAAAGTATGGAAGAAATTTAAAAGCTAAATGGGTATATGGTATGGCTATCTTTGATGGAAATGAAACTAAAACATATACATGGTCAAAAGGAGAATTCTATTTTGTGGAAAAACCTTCACCAATTTTAAATGAAGGTTATCCATTGGATTCTATTAGTGTGATGGCAGAAGATGGAAAATATTTTGTTGATTTATCAAGAGAAGAGAAAGATGCATATAACAATAAATCTTCTAAGGATAATGATGTAGTAAAGTTTATTTTGAATAGCTTAAAAGAATTCGAACAATAAGAACGATAATAGGAGGAAAAATGAAAATTCCATTTGAACTAGAAGAAAAAATTGCAAAAGAAATTCAAAATGTTAAATTATCAGATTTAAAAGAGGTAGCACAAAAATTAAGTAATAGATATATGAATGAAAAAAGAGAAGGACAAAGCTTGATAAACCAAAAGCTTGAAGTATTAGCCTATTCTATTATAAGAATGCCTGCTACTTTTTGTGCAATTAATAAAGCTATAGAAGAAACGTTAAAAAAATATAATACATCAATAGAAAATGGACTAGATATAGGTTCTGGAACCGGAGCAGGTGAGTGGGCAATATTAAATAATATAGATATCAATAAAATTACATGTATTGAAAGAGAAGATGAAATGGCATTTTTGGCACAGAAATTATTAGAAGAGCATAAAAATATAAACTGGAAAAATCAAGATATTGTTAAAAATAAAATAAATGAAAAAGCTGATTTAGTAATAGTTTCATATATGATAAATGAATTGCGAGATGAAGTTAAAGAAGATGTAATAAAAAATATTTTGGATTCATTTAATAAAATTGTTATATTTATTGAGCCAGGAACTCCTGATGGATTTAGTAATATTAGGAAAATACAAAAAATAGCAATAAACAATGATTTAAATATTTTAGCACCTTGTACTAGTCAAAATGAATGTAAATTACCTGAAGATGATTGGTGTCATTCGATTGTTAGAGTGGAAAGAAATAAAATACATAAATTTGTGAAAGATGCTGATGTACCATATGAAGATGAAAAGTTCTCATATATTGCAATTTCAAAAGAAAAAATAGATAATAGTGGTGCTAGAATATTAAGACATCCTAATATTTCTAGTGGTTTTATAAAAGTAAAATTATGTAATAATGGAATTATAGAAGAGAGAACTTTTACAAAAAAAGATAAAGATAATTTCAAAAAAATAAAAAAATTAAAATGTGGAGATTTGATATGATTAATTTAGAATTATATAAAATATTTGTTATTGTAGCTAAAGAAAAAAATATAACTAGGGCAAGTGAAAAATTAAATATTTCACAGCCAGCTGTAACTAAGCATATAAAAAATTTAGAAGATCAACTAGGAATAACTTTATTTAAAAGAAATAAATATGGTATGGAATTAACGGAAAAAGGAAAAGAATTATATGATGAAATTGTTAATCCTATAAATACTATTTTAAATGCAGAAAGAAAATTTACAAGTAGTCGAAATATAAATTTAGGTTCACATGTTACAATGTTAAGTAGAATGTTTGGAAAATGTATTGCTGAATATTATAATATTAATCCTAATAGTCAAATAGAAGTAACAAATGAAACATTTAATGATATGCTAGAAATGTTAGAAAGACAAAAATTGGATATAGTACTTTCCAAAAAAGTAGATGAGAAGATATATAATGCAAATAAGATACAATTCATAAAATTAGGTTTACTTCACGATGTTTTTGTTATTAATGCAAATTCAAGGTACAAGGATAAAACATTTACGAAAAAGGAACTTGCAAAAGAAAAGATATATACGCCTAAAAGAACTTCAATTACTACAATAAATTTGATGAAAGAGCTAGAGCTTACAGATGGTATGGATAATATAAAAAATATTACTTATACAACTATGCTAGGAATATTAAAAAACGAAGATAGCATTGGTATAATAACCAAAGAATATATACAAGATGAGTTAAAAGAAAATAAACTTGCATTATTAAAAACTGATTTTGAACTTGAACCTATGGAATTTGGAATATATATAAATATTGATAATAAATTTAAAGAATTAAAAGATTTAATAAAAGTAATGAAAAAAGAATTTATGCAGGTATAACAAAAAGTTATATCTGCATTACTTTTTTGTATTTTACATAAATTATAGCTAAAGCTATAATTGTATATGTAACAAGCAAATGTTTTCAGAATATAGGAGGAAATACATGAAAACAGAGAAATTTGAAGCAATTTTAAGTGCAGAGACTGTGACACTTAAAGAATTATTGAACAAACCGGAATTATTGGAGGGCAAAGAGGGATTTTGGTTTTTAAATTCTGGTGCATTCCCAAATCCTGCTGGACCGGTTTTACGGAAGATGAGATTGGATGAAAACAGAAGATGGATTATCTCAGATATTGACACTGGGGATGATTACGAGGAGTTTCAGGGCAGCAGACCTTATAAAGATGGTGAGCTTTTTATGTATTCCCATTTGGCGTGGATGCTTGCAGGAGATTCAATCGAAGGTCATCTGTATTAATCAAAAGAGCGGAGTATGATGACTCCGCTCTTTTGCATGCTTGATTTTTTAGTGATATAATCATTTTATATTTTAATTATGAGGAGATAAATTATGGGAAAAATATTAAAAGTAAGAGAAGTAGGAGATCCTGTACTTAATAAGATATCAGAAGAAATTGATATAACAAATATTAATGATGATGTAATAGATATTATAGAAGATTTAAAGTCAACTCTTGAAGATGGAAACGGCTTAGGAATAGCTGCACCACAAATAGGAATTAATAAAAGAATTATTGTTGTTGGTGCTAAAATTGAAGACATAAATTATAAAGATGCAGAAGAAATACCACAAACTGCTATGATAAATCCAAAATGGGAAAAAATATCAGATGAAACAGATATACAATTTGAAGGATGTTTAAGTGTACCGGTAATACGCGGAAAAGTTGAAAGATTTAAAGATATTAAATTAGAATACTATAATGAACAAGGTAAAAAAATAGAAAAAGAAATTCATGGATTTTTTGCAAGACTAATTCAACACGAATGTGATCATTTAGATGGTTTTACTTTATTAAACAGAGTTACAGATAAAGATGGATTTGCTACAAAAGATAATGTAAAGAAATATAAATTAAATATGTAAAACCAATTAAAATTAACAAAAAATAAATTTTACCAAATATAAAAAAAGTCTAAATATTTATAAAAATGAAGATTTACATAAATAGACATATATGTAAATTTATGCTATAATAAAATATGTAGTAATAGGAGGATTTTTATGATTGGTAACAAAAAATTAATTGATATATTAAAATTGTTTCCAAATTCAGCTTGTGATATAAAAAATTTAAATGCAATAAGTAATGGAAAGAAGAACTTATTAGAACTTGCCGACTCAACAGGTCTTTCAGAAGATAGAACATTGGAAACTTATACACAATTTATAAAAAAATATAGTGATTTAATAGACCTTAAAAAATATCTTTTATTTCAATATTTTAATTATGACACTCCGGAATTATCAAAAAATCAAATAGATACAGCAAAAGATAAAATAAAGGAATTACTTTTAGGGGAAAAAAATACAACTGTATATTTTTTAGAAACAAGGAATGAATTACTTGAAATAGATGAACATTCTATATCTGAAGTATTTGGAAAAAAAGAACCAAAAAAAGAAATAGATGAAAAATATGAAAAGATTTTCGAAGATGAAAAGTTGTTTCTAGATTTAACAGGTATGCTAATGCTTTCTGACATAAAAAAAATAATGCCTCAAAATTTAGCAGAACAAATTAGTTATAAAGCAATTTCTAATGCTCTTTATAAATCACCAGAGATTGACTCAGTACCTGAAGATGATCAAGAATATAGATTTAATGTTACAAAAGAAATTCTAAGTGATTTTGAAAAATTTAAAGATAAAATAGATTATGAAAAGTGGTTATTAATTGCAGGCTATAGATTTAAGAGTAATGTAGAAAAACATTTAAAAAATTCAAAACCTTCAGTAGATGAAATAAAAATAATTGAATTTTATTATAACAGAATGTCACAAATATCTACTATGCTTGGAGATTCAAAAAAAGTAAAATTTAGAGGTAATCTAGAAATGACAACAGATAAATTTGAACATGTATATTTTTCTGCAAGAGATTTAGGATTAAGTGTAGCAAATTTAAGAAAAAAAATAACACCAAATAATTTTGAATTACAAGAAGATACTTTACAAGGTTTAGAGGAAAGTGAAATATCATTAAACAATCTTTTTAAAAAAGTGGAAGAACCGGATGAATTATTAGGTGATGGTGAGGCTCCTAAAGTTGAAAAATTAGAAAAATATAGAGTAAATTTTATATCTCCTGATGAAAAGAAAAATATGTTTTATGATTATGATGAAAAACCAATAGCATATAGAGGAACAAAAGGAAAAGCTTATGAAGGTTATGGAGTATTTATTTATCCTAAAAAAGGATTTGCAATTTTAGAATGTTTCTTTAAAAAAGATAGAGATGGTATAAAAAAACATGCTTATAATAGTGCAACAGTTATTGTTCCTACAGAAAAACTTGAAGATGTATTAAAAAGCAAGAAGAAATTAGATCATATACCACTAGCAAGAGAACTTAAAGCTCCAAATGGTGAAAAGGCTAAATCTGTTAAGTATGGAGAACACGAAAAAATTGAAGGTAAAATGAAAAATGAAAGAATAGAACAAAGAAGACCAATTAGAATTTATCATAGAGCTAATTGGAAAAAAAGAATGGATGGAATTTTATCTGGTAAAATAAATCCGTTCCTAATAACTATTGTTTCATCTGGTAAAAAAAGAAAACAATATAGGTCTGACAATGAGCCAAAGGCACTAGGAAAAGAAGTTGAAGATAAAGAATAAATTATAATATTATTAAGTAGATAAAATACTGCAAATTACAATTTTTGCAGTATTTTTTTGTAAGTCCACCAATTCAACGAATAATTTAAAATTCACACAAATATGAGTTAAATAATCTGGGGAAAAAATAAAAAGATTTTAAATAAACATAGAAAAACAAAAGCACTAAATATATAA
>CALXVT010000012.1 GCA_944392175.1 uncultured Clostridia bacterium | reverse complement strand
CGCCTTTTAGGTGGTTAGCAAGCAATTCCCCTTCTAGGGGATGAGCAAACCACCCGTTCACGGGTGGTTATGATTGGTAGTAGAGAAAAGTTCTCGCGAAGCAAGATTTGTTCCGTGTATAAAAATGTAATAAAATGTAATATTAAAAATATGGAAAACTAAATTAAATAATGATAAAATACACAAAAAGATAAGGAGATTATTTATGATAGAAAAGCTCAACAATGAATTGATAAATATTATAAATGAAGGTGAAGGAATAACAACAGAATTTAAAGAAGCTTCTAATAGATTGCCTAGAAATTTATTTGAAACAGTATGTTCTTTTTTAAATAGAAACGGTGGCAACATTTTTTTAGGTGTTTCAGATAATGGAGAAATAATTGGCGTTAATAAAGAAAAGATTAATACAATGAAAAAAGATTTTGTTAATTTATGTAATAATCCAGAGAAAATCGAGCCAACGATATATTTAAATATTAATGATTATGAAATTAATAATAAAGTAATATTACACATATATGTTAACGAAAGTTCAAGTGTTCACAGAACAGCTGGTAAAGTTTTTGATAGAAATGAAGATGGAGATTATGAAGTAAAACAAGCAGAAAGAATAGCAAACATATATATAAGAAAACAAGAATTTTATACTGAAAATAAAATTTTTCCATATGCAGAAATGGAAGATTTAAGACCTGATTTGATACAAAGAGCAAGGCAAATGGCAATAAATCGAAATGGTCAAAATCATATATGGGCCAATATGTCTGATGAAGAAATGCTTAGAAGCAGTAATTTATTTGCAAAAGACTTTGTAACAGGTAAACAAGGTTTAACACTTGCTGCAATTTTATTATTTGGAAAAGATGAAACTATTTTATCTGTTCTTCCTCATCATAAAACAGATTGTATATATAGAGTAAAAAATTTGGATAGATATGATGATAGAGATGATGTTAGAACTAATTTAATTGAAAGCTTTGATAGATTAATGGCTTTTGTGGAAAAACATTTAGATGATAAGTTTTATATAGAGGGAAATCAAAGAATAGATGTTAGAAATAAAATTGCAAGAGAATTATGTGTAAATATGTTAATACATCGTGAATTTTCTAATCCGTATCCTGCTAAACTTATTATTGAGAAGGACTATTTAAGGACTGAAAATGCAAATAGAGCAAAAATGATTGGAAAAATTAATGTGGATTTTTATGAACCATATCCCAAAAATCCTAAAATAGCTAAAATATTTAAAGAAATAGGATTGGCTGATGAGCTTGGTTCAGGTGTTAGAAATATGTATAAATATACTAAGATTTATTCTGGAGGTTTACCTGAGCTAAAAGAAGATGATATTTTTAGAGCATATATTCCTCTTACAGAGAATGCAAATGAACATACTATTGAACATAAAAATGACCATGTAAATGACCATGTAAATGACCATGTAAATGACCGTGTAAATGAATACATTACTGATAAAGAATTAAAAATTATAAAATTGATAGAAGAAAATGCTCACATAACGCATAATGAAATGGCTAATAAATTAGGAGTTTCAGAAAAAACAGTAAGAAGAGCTACACAAAAATTAAAAGAAAAAGGACTAATCAGAAGAGTCGGAGCTGATAAAAATGGATATTGGGAAATAATTAAAAATGGGAGATAAGAATGAATATAATAGATTATGGATTTAAAGATGAAGTAAATATAAAAGAAAACAAAATAATTGCAAGAATTATATCAACATATAAAGAAAGATATAGAGTAGTTTGTGATAAAGGAGAAACTTTTGCTAAGCTAAAAAAAGCAGATTATTATAGAAATCAAGAAGCAATTTATCCAACAATTGGCGACTTTGTATTATTAGACTGGAACAATTCAGGAGATAGTTTTATTACAAAAACTTTAAAACGTAAGACTTCATTTGTTAGAACAAAACCAATGGAAGATAGAAAAACAAAAGATGGAGAAAAAGAACAGGTCATTGCTGCAAATTTTGATTATGTTTTTATAATGCAATCTTTAAATAATAATTTTAATATTCATAGATTAGAAAGGTATCTAACATTAGCGTGGCAATCTAAAGCAGTACCAGTAATAATTTTAACCAAAAGTGATTTAATTAGTAATCCAATCGAATATATAGATAAAGTAAAGAAAATTGCACCAGACATTGATACTTTTACAATAAGCTCTAAAAACAAAGAAGGTTTTGAGAATTTTAATAAATATTTAAAAAAAGGAAATACAGTAGTTTTTTTAGGATCTTCCGGAGTAGGGAAATCGACATTAGTAAATATATTAGCAGAAAAAGAAATAATGAAAACAGGAGAAATAAGAGAAGAAGATTCTAGAGGAAGACATACCACAACATCAAAACAGCTTATAATGTTGCCAAATGGTGCGATGATTATTGATACTCCAGGTATGCGAGAACTTGGAATGTGGGATATTTCTGATGGATTAAATATAGCTTTTCAAGATGTAGAAAAATTTATAGACAAATGCAAATTCAAAGATTGCACACATACAAATGAGCCAGGATGTAGAGTGTTAGAAGCTATAAAAAATGGCGAACTTTCACAAGACAGATATAATGAATATATTAAATTAAAAAATGAAGCAAGGTATACAGAAAATTCAGAAGAATATTTAAAGAAGAAAAAAATAAAATTTAAGGAAATATCAAAGAAATTAAAAAATAAAAGGAGAAAATGAAATGAGGAAAAGACTTGCTAATAGAGTAAATAATGGAAACAATGAATATATTCAGAAAAGAATTGATAATGATTATTTTAACGGATATGCTTGCCTAGTTAAGATAAAAAATGTAGAAAAACCATGGTTAATTTCTGATGATGGTTTTAATGTATGTATATTAGATGAAAATTATGAATGGTTAGAAATATATCCAGATAATGAAAAATATGCAATTACAGTTATGTATGACGACAAACAAAATATTGTTGAATGGTATTTTGATATGATAAAATCTAGCGGAATAGAAAATAGTATACCATATATTGATGATTTATATTTAGATTTAGTAATTGGAGGAAATGGAGAAGTAATAGTTCTTGATGAAAATGAGTTAAAAGACGCATTAGATAGAAAGGATATTACAAAAGAAGATTTCGAAATGGCATATGAAACTTTAGAAAAATTAAAAAGTAAATATGTTATAAATAAAGAAGACTTAAAAACTCTAACAAATAATTTATATAACGAACTAAAAAATGAGGAGAGTATTTAAATGGATAATAATGAGAAAATAGTAATATTTGACTGGGGCGGAGTAATTGAAAGCCATAGAGAAGGTGAATATTCATTAAATACAGCTATAACTAATCTTATAAAACATTTTAATAATGATGCTGATGAGAGCAATTTAATAAAAAGATATTTTGAAGTTAGCAAACGTAAATTAAAAAGAGAATTTAATGAAAATACATGGTTTGATAAGATAAAAAATGAGTTCGATTTGAACTGTAGCGAAGAAGATTTTTATGATTTTTACATTGAAGAGTTTGACAAAATAGAGTATTATAAAAACGTAGTGGAATATGCACATAGTTTAAAATCTAGATGTAAAATAGCTATATTATCTAATTTAGGAATGATTGATAAACAAAGGTTAGATAAACAAGTTGATTTAAAACAATTTGATTATGTGTGGCTTTCATGTGAATTAAAATGCAGAAAACCTAATCCAGAAATTTATAAGATTGCAGAAAATGAATGTAAAATCCAACCAAGAAATATCTTATTTATTGATGATTTAAAAGAAAATTTAGAACCTGCAAAAGAAAGAGGCTGGAATACTTGCAATGCGTTTGGATATGAATTAAATAAAATACAAGAAAATGTAGATGAATTTTTAAATAATTAAAAAGAGGTAGAAATGAGAGATTTTGAAAAAATAAGTTTTAAACAGTTTGCAAAAGATATAAAAGAAGATAAAAAATTATATGAAGAATATAAATTACCTATAAGAGATTCAAAGGCTACAGCAGGATATGATTTATTTTTAATTAATGATATAGAAATAAAACCAAATGAAATTATTAAAATACCTAGTGGGTTAAAGGCATATTTTGAAGAAGATGAAGTATTACTAATTTTTGTAAGAAGCTCAATGGGATTTAAATATAATATTAGATTAGTAAATCAAGTAGGAATTATTGATGCAGATTATTACAATAATAAAGATAATGAGGGTCATATATTTATAAAAATTCAAAATGAAGGAAATGAGACTGTAAAACTTAAAGCAGGAGAAGCAATAGCACAAGGAATTTTTATTAAATATTTAACAACCGAAAGTGATAATAATTTAGGAATAGAAAGAAAATCTGATTATTAAAATAAAGAGGTGTAAAAAATGGAAGATACAAAATCATATATTGGAAAAATAGTAGAAGCTAAAATTGATAGACCCATGGGATCAAAACATCCTAAATTTCCAGAATCTATATATCCTATAAATTATGGATATATTCCAAATACAGTTAGTGGAGATGGCAAAGAAATAGATTGTTACATATTAGGTGTTTTTGAGCCAGTAGATACATTTAAAGGTGAATGTATAGCAATAATTCGTAGAAAGAATGACAATGACGATAAATTAATATTAGTACCAGAAGGAAAAAATTATTCTGATGATGCAATATGTGCATTAACAGAATTTCAGGAAAGATTTTTTGAAAGTGTGATTATCAGGGGATAAAAATGATTAGAAAATTTGATATAAAAGATATTGATGATGTAATGAATATTTGGATTACAGAAAACATAAAAGCGCATAGCTTTATTCCTAATGAATATTGGAAAAATAATTTTGAATATGTAAAAAATATATTACCTAATGCAGAAATATATGTATATGTAGAAGATAATATTATATTAGGTTTTATAGGACTAAACGATAATTATATAGAAGGGATATTTGTAGATTCTAATTATCAAGATAAAGGCATTGGCACAGCTTTATTAAATAAAGCAAAAGAAATAAAACAGCAATTAACTTTAAATGTATATAAGAAAAATTCAAAGGCAATTAAATTTTATCAAAAAAATGCATTTGAAATTACAGAAGAAAATATTGATGAAGAAAATGATGAAGTAGAATATATCATGTCATGGAGATATAATTAAAAGTGTAAATATAAAATAAAAGGTAGATGAGTGTTTATGAAAAAAAGAATATTTGCTTTAGTAATAATAGTTATTATTTTAATAGTAGTTGTTTTAGTTTATTTATATAATAGTAAAGATATAGAGGAAAAAGAAAATATATCAAATAATGGAACAGTTATATATAGTTCAGAGGGTAATGTTATTTATGATCCTTCAAAAGCAAATGAAACAACTGGAGTAGAAGAAAATATTGTAATTCAAGGCTTAGTATCTGTAAAAAGTGATAAATACATTATTTTAGAGGGTAGACAAAACTTTGGTGAATATGGTTATGAAATTGATGAATATACAGATGCTACAATAAATAATAATAAGCAAGAATGTATAGATTATTTTACATTAGAAAGATATGATACAAGTTACATAGAAGAAGGAGATATGCTTATTTGTAGTGGTGATTTGACAAGAAAATATGAAGAATCTTATAATACTTTTGATACTAAAGATAATTCAATAATTGTATTAAAATCAAATGATTATGAAAAAATGAAACAAGAAGCCATAGAAGACAAAAGGGCTATACATTCTACAATTACTATAGGAGATATTTATGATAATTATATTTATATAGAATATACTCTGGAAGATGATACAAATTCTGATATTTCATATAATTTCCCATTTGCAGAAAAAGTATATATTTCAGATGATACAAAAATAATTGGCAATTTACAAAAAGGAGAAAAAGTAAAAGTAGAATACAATAAAGAAAACGGTAATTCTGATGTTCTAGAATTAAAAGAAATAGATGTAATTAATTAAAAGTGAGGGAATTTTATGTTAGGAATAGCTCTGGCAATAATATCTGCAATATTTATGGCAGCAATGCAAATATTTTTAAAGAAAAGTTACAAAGAATTAAATCCATCTGTAGCTTATCTATTTGATATGTTATTTGGTGTAATTATTTGGATTCCAATTGGATTTTTATTTGGTGCAACATTAGAAGAAGTATGGAAATGTTTACCTTATGCAATAATCTCTGCAATTTTTTCGGAAGCATTAGTTTTTTATGCTTTATCAAAGGGAAATTTAAGTGTAGCAAGTGTATTAACAGCAACATATCCAATATATACATTAATTTTTTCAGTATTATTAAATAATGAAATACTATCTATGTTACAGATTATATTAATTCTAGTTACAATAATAGGTACTGTATTAACAGCATTTGATAATGATTTTAAAATAAAAAACTTGAAAAGTTTAACTATTATTATTCCGATTATTACAGCAATAGCAATTGGATTATCAGATACTTTAACAAAAGGAATTATAGATGACACTTCATCTTTTAATTTCTTAGTTGCAATAGCAGTTGTACAAATACCAGTTGCAATTATATATTTGATAATTTCTAAACAAAAACCAAGAATTATCATAAAAGAGCTTAAAGATGGTGTTAAAGAATATAAATACTCGATTATAGGATCTTTGTTAAATGTTTTAGGAACTGGAGCTTTATTAGTTTCATTTAATTATACATATGCATCAATAGCGTCTCCGCTAACTGCAATATACACTCCATTTGTTTTAATATATTCAGTTGTTTTCTTAAAAGAAAAAATAAATAAAATAAACTTAGTTGGTGTAATATTAGCTATTGTTGGAGCGCTAGGAATTACGATAATTGGGTAAAATAGGAGAATATTATTATGAGGGAATTTACTAAAAGATTTATTATTGATTCAATAGAAAATTTGGAATTAAGTAAACCAATAAGATATGAAAGATATTATATAAACAATGAACTAAGGATCCAAAAAAAGGATAATAAATATGAAAAAGAAATATTAGATAAGGATAACAATGTAATAGAAAAAGTTGAAATATCAGAAAATGAATTTTGTGAATTGAAAAAGAAGTCATATTCAAAAATAATTAGAAATAGTTATTTGTATTTAAAGGATTCAAGAGTTTCTATTAAAGAATATTTAGATAAATATGAGGGGCTATATAGAGTCGAAGTAAAATTTAAATCTGAAAAAGAAGAAAATGAATACGTAAAAGAATGTTGGATGGAAAAAGAAATAACCTATTCACCATTAGCTTTTGACAAAGATCTAAGTAAATTGTCCACGGAAGAATTTAAGAAAGAGTTAATAAGTCTTAAAGGAGAAAACAAATGAAAATAAGTGGTATAGATAAAGATTTTGAAGATATTATATATTATTTAGATGAAAAAGGATTTAAACCATATGCTTCATGTGATGGAGTAGAAGCACATCATGATGAACCGGATTATGTTGATGATGCATACATTAGTTTTTTAGATAGTTCAAGAATACTTGACTTAATGACTGCATTTATAGAAGATGAAGAAAATTTTAGAGTAAGTTTAAATAGTGAAGATCACTATGAACCACGTGAACTATATGGAAACATGATATCAGGAAGTACATATGCTGTATATTTTTACAACAAAAAAGGCGAAAAAACAGAACATTTTAAAGATATAATTAAAGATACACTTGAAAGGGAAAATTTGACAAAAAGTGAAACTAAGAAAAAATTGGAAGCTATAGATAAAGTGTTAAAAGATAATTCAGATACTGATTTAACATTTGAAATATCAATTAATACAGAATATGAGACTAATGCAATAAGATTAAGTAATATAAATAGATTAGATATTAGTTCAAAAGCTGGAAAAGAAATAATTGATGGAGATACAAGCATTCAAACTGAAAGAGATATGCAAGCATTGGCTGAATTATTATCTGTAAACTTTAATTTACAAGAAAATAATAATGATGATATCAATTTAATAAATTCTAGATTCATCAAACCTCAAAACGATAAACGTATGTGTTCAATTTATTTTAAGGATGAATATCTACCGGAGATGCTACAAATAATAAAATATTCAAGAAGCATAGCTCATACATTACCTACAATTGAAGTAAAAGAATGGATTGGTGAAATAGGGGACATAGATGATTTAGGAGATTATGAGATTCCAGTAGAAGAAATTGGCCTAGCTACTAGCAATATACCGCAATGGCTAAAGAAAGCTTTAGAAATACCAGATGAAAAAGAGATAACGAATATACGAGAAGATTAGAATTTAGGATTTTTATAACACAAAATCAATCGAGTTGAAAAAAGTTACATAATCTAGCATAATATAAGTATTGAAACTGTTGAAATGTGCAAAGGAAAGGAGATTTTTTATGATAGCACCGATTGAAATGAAAAGAATTCTGTCGGAAATGACAGAAGAAGAACAGATTGCTCCAGATTCTTGGCGGAAGATCTGTTTGAGACACCGTGAAATCGCAAAAGAGGAAGCGGAAAAGCTGACTGACTGGATCTTGGAAATGAGCGAAGCTGACAAGTCAGCTCGTGTCATTTTTCTAAGAGAGTATCCCGACTATGAGAATAAGTACATCGATGGTACCTATGAGGAAGAAGATCTTCGTGGTAAGATAAAAGTCGGGTGCAAGCTCAGAGAAGGCATTACCGAAAAAATCTGGGATGATGACCAGATTGAAATAATGGTAAAAATGCTCAATGAAAAGCCCGGGATAATGGCAAAGCTCTATCACAACATTGGTGATAGTCCATCCGTCAACATTTTTGTAGATAACCGGAAACCAAATTAGGTTTCCGGTTATTCTCATATTTAATTAGCAATCAATACAAATTAAATTTACAAAAATTTAAATATTGATAATTAATTTTAAGTATGCTAATATAAATATCACAGGGGACGTTTAATATTTAATTAGACAGGAGATTAAAAATGTTGCAAATAAAAAATGTTCATAAGCAATATAAAACTGGAAATCTAGTTCAAAAAGCACTAGATGATGTAAGTTTAAATTTAAGAGATAATGAATTTGTTGCAATTTTAGGACCTAGTGGTTCTGGAAAGACAACATTATTAAATATAATTGGAGGATTAGATCGATATGATTCAGGAGATTTAATAATTAATGGAGTTTCAACAAAAGCATATAAAGATAGAGACTGGGATTCATATCGTAATCATACAATAGGATTTGTATTTCAAAGTTATAATTTAATACCACACCAAACTATTTTAGCTAATGTAGAATTAGCTTTAACTATTTCTGGAGTATCAAGAAGTAAACGTAGGCAAAAAGCAATAAAAGCATTAGAACAAGTTGGTCTTGCAAATCAAATGCATAAAAAACCTAATCAATTATCTGGAGGTCAAATGCAAAGAGTTGCTATTGCTAGAGCTTTAGTAAATGATCCAGATATTGTACTTGCAGATGAACCAACAGGAGCTTTAGATAGCGATACAAGTGTTCAAGTTATGGATTTATTAAAACAAGTTGCAAAAGATCGTTTAGTTGTAATGGTAACACATAATCCAGAACTAGCAATGAAATATGCAACAAGAATAGTTAATTTAAGAGATGGAAAAATTTTATCAGATACAGATCCATATATAGTAGAAGATAATAAACAAAAGAAGCTAGTTCATAAAAATTTAGGAAAAACTTCAATGTCATTTTTAACTTCTTTAGGACTTAGTTTTAATAATTTAAAAACAAAAAAGGGAAGAACAATTTTAACATCTTTTGCAGGATCAATTGGAATTATTGGAATAGCACTTATTTTATCACTTTCAAATGGTGTAAATACATATATTAAATCTGTAGAAGAAGACACCTTATCAGAATATCCTCTGCAGATACAAAGTACTGGATTTGATATGACATCATTATTAGTTGGTTCAAGTACTGATAACGGTGATGAAAATAAAGGAGATATAAATGTTAGCAAGCAATTAACTAGTATGTTTTCAACAATTGGTTCAAATGATTTAAAATCACTAAAAGAATATTTAGAAAGTGATGAATGTCCAATAGATGAATATGCAAAAGATATTGAATACAAATATGATGTCACACCTATAATATATAGTTCAGATACAGATAATTTAAGACAACTTAATCCAGATACTTCATTTTCAAGTTTAGGAATAGGTTCAACAGCATCTAGTAATAGTTTAATGTCTACTATGATGAGTACAAATGTATTTTTTCAAATGCCTAAAGATAAAAGTTTATATGAAACACAATATGATATAAAAGCTGGAAAATGGCCAACGAATTATAATGAATGCGTATTAGTACTATCTTCGAGGGGAAATATTAGTGACTTTTTATTATATACTTTAGGTTTAAGAGATTATGATGAATTAGATGATCTAGTAACTCAATTTTCAAATGGAGAAGATGTAGATACACCAGATAATTTAGGTTCATACTCATATGATGATATTTTAGGAACAACTTTTAAATTAATAAATAGTAGTGATTGTTATGAATATGATAAGGAATATAAGATTTGGCGTGATAAGACTGAAAATACTAAATATATGAAAAATTTAGTGAAAAATGGAGAAGATTTAAAAATAGTAGGAATTGTTCAACCTAAAGATGGTGCAACAAGTACAATGCTTTCTCAAGGTATTTGTTATCCAGCAGATTTAACAGACCATGTTATTGAAGAAGCAAAAAATAGTAAAATAGTACAAGAACAATTAAAAGATTCTAAAACTAATGTATTTACAGGTAAAGCTTTTGGAGCAACAGAAGAAGATAGCGATTTTGATATGAATTCCTTAATTGACATAGATACTAATGCAATGCAATCAGCATTTAAGATAGATGAATCGAAAATAAAAGTTGATTTTGGAAATTTAAATAATGTTTTAAATAAAAATTCATTACCATCACTTGATTTAAATGACATTATAAGTAAAATTGATTTTTCTATGTCAAGTAGTGATGTACGAAACTTAATGAATGATATTTTAGATGGATACAGTGATTATGTTCAAAAAAATCCTGACGCAAATATTAGTAAAATAAGTGAACAATTAACTGAATATTTACAATCAAAAGAAGTAAGTGATTCATTAACACAAAAAATTGAAGAAATTATTAAAGAAAATGGAGATCTAACTATTACTGAAGCTCAAATGCAAGAAATAATGCAAGAAATATTATCTGGTTATAATAAATATGTTGAAGATAACGATTTAATTACAGTAGACGATTTAAGCAAGTATCTTATAGAATATCTTAAATCAGGTGAGGTAAAAGATATTATTACAAAAAATATGAGTAAAATAATAAAATCTCAAAATTTAGAATCACAAATCTCAGATATAATGGAAGATTATATGAAAAGTGTTATGAGCACGATGAGTAAGGGATTACAAAACGAAATGGAAGCAAGTATTGGAGCATTAAGTAAATCTATGACAGAAGCATTTAGTTTTGATGAGGATGCTTTTGTAGGTGCTTTTCATATGAAGATGGATGAAGAAGAATTATCAGAATTGTTTAATTCGCTAATGTCTAAAGAAAGTGTAACGTATGAAAGTAATCTTAAAAAATTAAATTATGCAAATCTTGATGAACCAAGTGGAATTAATATTTATCCTAAAGATTTTGAAGGTAATAATTCAATTACAAATTTATTAAATGAGTATAATACACGTATGGAAAATGAAGGCAATGAAGATAAAGTGATTTCTTATACTGATATGGTAGGAACATTGATGAGTTCTGTAACAACTATAGTTGATACTATAAGTTATGTCTTAATTGCATTTGTAGCAATATCATTAGTTGTATCTTCAATTATGATTGGTGTTATTACTTATATTAGTGTATTAGAGCGTAAGAAAGAAATAGGTATATTAAGAGCAATTGGAGCTTCTAAACATAATGTTGCACAAGTATTTAATGCAGAAACATTTATTATTGGAGCTTTGGCAGGTTTACTTGGAGTTGGAATCACAATATTATTACTAATTCCAACAAATAAAATTATTTATGCGGTATCAAATGGAGCAAATGTTAAAGCAGCATTACCAGTAACAGCAGGAATTATTTTAGTAGTATTAAGTATAATCTTAACATTAATTGGTGGAATTTTACCATCTAAGAAAGCTGCTAAAGAAGATCCAGTATTAGCATTAAGAAGTGAATAACAAATTTACAAAACATTCTGTAGTAAAATACAGAATGTTTTCTTTTATAATTGAATTAACACTATAGCTAAAATGATAACATAATTCTGAGATACTGATTTAAGATAAGGGATATAAAACTTTTAATTTTACCCAATTTGACTGAATAATAACTATTATTTAAAAAAAGCACTACACAAAGTAAAAAAAATATGTTACAATTATTACCGGAAAATTAATTTACATGTGTTTTATAGTGTAGATATAATTTATAGAAAATAAGAAAGAGGAGGAATTAAGATGTCAGGACATTCAAAATGGCATAATATACAAGCCAAAAAAGGAAAAGCTGATGCAGCAAGAGGAAAAATCTTTACAAAATTAGGAAGAGAAATATTAATTGCAGTAAAACAAGGTGGACCAGATCCGGCAGGTAATTCCAAATTAAAAGATGTAATTTCAAAATGTAAGGCAAATAATATGCCTAATGATACAATAAATAATGCTATTAAAAAAGCTTCAGGAGCAACAGATACTTCTAATTACGAAGAAATTACATATGAAGGATATGGAACAAATGGTGTTGCAGTTATAGTAGAAGCTAGTACAGATAATAGAAATAGAACAGCAGCAGATGTAAGACATGTATTTGATAAAGCAGGTGGAAATTTAGGAACAACAGGTTGTGTATCATATTTATTTAATAAAAAAGGAATTATTGTTATAGATAAAGAATCAACAGATATGGCAGAAGATGATTTAATGATGCTAGCACTAGATGCTGGTGCAGAAGATTTTTCTTCAGATGATAACTGTTATGAAATTACAACAGCTCCAGCTGATTTTTCAAGTGTAAGAGATGCATTAGAAGAAGCAGGACTAGAGTTCGTAGAAGCAGAAGTACAAATGGTTCCAACTACATATGTTTCTTTAAGCGAAGCAGATGGAGAGAAAATGCAAAGATTAATAGATAACCTAGAAGATTTAGATGATGTTATGAATGTATACCATAACTGGGAACAATAAAAAAATAAATTTAATAGTAATAAAATATATTTAAAACGCATATACATTTAGTATATGCGTTTTTTCGTATTAAGAGAAAAAACGATTAAGATTAGAAAGGAATATTATGGTATATAATGATATTTTAAGATATTTTCCAAAGAGAATAGAAAATGTAATTTCTGAATACATAAAATTAAATAATACAGTTATAGAAGAAATAAGATTAAGAGCAGAAAAACCAGTCATAATAAAACATACAAAAGGTGAGGATATATTAAAAATAACAGTATCAATCAATGAAATATTAGAAACATTGCAACATGTATGTGATAACTCTATATATACATATCAAAATCAAATATGTAATGGATATATAACTATAAAAGGGGGGCATAGAATTGGAATTACAGGTAGTGCAGTAATATCAGATGGAAAAATTACAAATATAAATTATATATCTAACTTAAATTTTAGAATTGCGAGACAAGTTATAGGTTCAAGTAATGAAATTTTACGATATGTAATAAATCTAGAAAATAATACAATTTATAATACTTTAATTGCCTCTTCTCCAGGAGCAGGAAAAACTACTATATTAAGAGATTTAGTAAGACTTTTAAGTGATGGAATAGAACAAATTAAATTTAAAGGAAAAACAATTGGCCTTGTAGATGAAAGAGGAGAAATAGCAGCTGTATATAAAGGAATTGCTCAAAATGATGTGGGGATTAGAACAGATGTAATGGACAATATTAGTAAAGATATTGGAATGAAATTATTAATAAGATCTATGTCTCCACAAATAATAGTTGCAGATGAAATAGGAAAATTGGAAGATGTAATAGCAATAAATTACGCAGTTTGTTCTGGAATAAAAGGTATATTTACAGCACATGGAGGAAGCTTGAACGAATTAAAACTAAATCCAGCAATAAAAGATGCCATTAGCAAACATATATTTGAAAGAATAATTTTTCTAAATAATACTGAACATGGAAAATTAGATAAAATATATGCATTGGACAAAATTAATAATGATTATGTAATAATTTAAGTTCTAAAAAATTATATTAATGCATATATATTAATAGAGGTTAGATATGGAAATTTTAAAATTCATAATATTATTAATAATTGCTGGAATGTGTGTAAGTTTAGGTTTGATTAAATCAAATAAATATAATCTACGAGTAATTGACTTAATGGAGCTAAAAAAAGCCTTAAATTTAATCCTCACTCGAATTAGATATACGTATGAACCACTCCCAGAGTTATTTTTTGAGGTAAGTAAAAATGTGAATCCAAATATATCAGAAATGTTTATTAATGCTAAAACAAAAATGGACAAGAACATAATTGCTGGAGAAGCATGGGAGTTAGCGGTAGATGAATCTTCAAATAATTTTACAAAAGAAGATATAAATATAATAAAAGGATTATCTAAATTATTAGGACAAACTGATTTAGAAGGGCAAGTATCTCAGATTAATTTAACATTAAAATTATTGGAAGAACAAATAGTACAAGCAAACCAGGAAAAAATAAAAAATACAAAATTATATAGAACTTTAGGTGCGACTATAGGTTTAGCAATTATGATAATTTTTATATAAAGGAGAATACATATGGATATAAGCTTATTGTTTAAAATAGCAGCTATAGGAATATTAGTAGCGGTATTATATCAGGTACTTGTAAGAGCGGGAAGAGAAGATCAAGCAATGATGACAACTCTTGCAGGCTTAATAATTGTTCTTACTTTGGTTATAAAAGAAATTAGTACATTATTTACAACTGTTAGAACTATGTTTAATTTATAGGGATAAGAAGATGGTTCTAAAAATTCCTATTAATTTAAAATTTTTTTGATATGGAAAAATAACCGTCAACTTTTCCATATAGGAGTAAATATGGATATTATTAAAATTGTTGGTATTGGAATTATTGCCGTAATTATTATAACTATCATTAAACAATATAAACCTGAATTTGCAATATATGTATCTATAATAGCAGGAATAATAATATTTTTTATGGTGTTTGATGGACTTGCAGGAATAATAAATTTAATAAATGAACTGACGACTAAAGCAAATATAAATAGTGAATTTATAAAAATATTATTAAAAATAACAGGTATAGCATTTCTTGCTGAGTTTGCAGTTCAGATTTGTAATGACTTAGGCGAAAGTGCACTTGCAAATAAAGTTGATTTAGGAGGAAAGGTAATAATAATTAGTTTATCAATTCCAATATTATCATCATTAATAGAATCAGTAACTACAATTTTGCCTTAAAGGAGAGTACAAATGAAAAAGGTAGTTTTTATCATAATATTAATTTTAATTCTAGGTACAAATATTTCATTTGCAGATACAGAAGATAATGTTATAAATTCACAAATGGACTCATTTAATATTTCAAATTTTATTAATGAAGCGAATAAATATACAGAAGATATACTAGAAGATGTTGATATAGGTGAATTACTAAACAATGCTATTAAAGGTGAGATAGACAATAATGAACTTTTAAAAAATATATTTCCTCTTCTAGGAGAAGAAATAAAAGAAGCTATAAAAGTTATGGTAAGTATTATAGTAATTGTTTTAATACATAGTGTATTTAAAAGTATAGCAGACAACTTAAATAATAAAAGTGTATCTCAAATTACATATTATGTTCAATATATATTAATAGCAACTGTAATAATGAATAATTTTTCAAATATTATAACTTTATTAAAAGATACAATAACTAATATGACTGGATTTTTACAAAGTCTATTTCCTCTTCTTATGACATTAATGCTTGCATCAGGAAGTGTTGTATCTGTAAATATGATTCAACCAATAATTCTATTTATAATAAATTTAATTTCTAACATATTTCAAACAATAATCATACCTGCAGTTTTAATAGGAACAGCATTAGCAATAGTATCAAAAATTTCAGATAGAATCCAAATTGATAAGTTATCAAAATTTATAAAATCAAGTTCTGTATGGGTAATTGGAATACTTTTAACTATATTTGTCGGAGTACTCTCTATAGAAGGAACATTAGGTAGTAGTGTAGATGGTATAACAGCCAAAACGGCTAAAGCTGCAGTTTCAAGTTTTATTCCTGTAGTAGGCAAAGTATTAGGAGATGCAGTAGATACTGTAATAGGATGTTCTTCTATTTTAAAAAATGCAATTGGAATTGTAGGAGTAATAGTTGTAATTGCAATTTGTATATTACCAATTATAAAGCTTGCAGTTATAACGATTATTTATCATATGACTGCAGCTATATGCGAGCCAATAGCAGACTCAAAGGTAATTTCTTTAATATCGCAAATGGCAGACACTTTTAAGATATTACTTGCAATTTTATGTGCTACAAGTGTAATGATGATAATTGGAGTTACTTTAGTTATAAATATTTCAAATACAGGATTAATGTATAGGTAGGTTAATATGATTTCTTGGTTTAGTAGTTGGGCAAAAGGCATTATTTTAGCAGTAGTTATAGTAACAATTTTAGAGATGATTTTACCCGAAGGAAAAAATAAAAAGTATATAAAGATTGTTATGGGAGTTTATATAATGTTTAGTATTGTATCTCCAATAATTTCTAAAATAACAAATTCTGAAATTAGTTTAGATATAAGTAAATATGAGAATATTTTAGGTAGTGGAAGTACAGTACAGACAAGTTCTGACTTAAATAATGTAAATAGTCAAAATATAGAGAATATATATTTAAATAGTATAAAAACCAATATTAAAGATGAATTAGAAAGAAAAGGATATGGATGTGAAACGGTTAATATTACTGCAAATATAAATATAGAAAAACAAGAAGCAGAAATTTATAAAATTGATATTGCTGGCGTAATAGAAAAAGAAGATGATTCTATAAAAAAAGTAAATAAAGTTGTAATTGGAGAAGCGAAAGATAATGAAAAAAATAATAATACATTAACTGCCGGACAAATTAATGAATTAAAAGAACATTTTTCTGATAAATATGAAATAGAGAAAAATAAAATATTTATTAATGGTAAGTAGGAGGTGGAATATGCTAAAGGATAAATTGGAAAAAGTAAAAAATGAGATTACTAAAACAGATAATAAAAATAGTAAAAAGAAAATTGAAAATATAGTAATAGGAATTTTAATATTATTAATTACAGTTATAGCAATTAATGCAATATTATTAGACAAAGACGAAGAAGAAACTGTAGTAAATGAAATAGAAAATAATAATGTGAATTTTCAAGCAAGTAATACAGATTTAGAAACAAGACTGGAAAATATATTATCAAAAATAGAAGGAGTTGGTAAAGTTGAAGTACTAATTAATTATTCTGAAACAGAACAAGTTGTTGCAATGTATAACGAAAATAAGAAAGAAACAGCAACAGAAGAACAGGACGAGGCAGGAGGAACAAGAGTTATAAAAGAAAATGATGTACAAAAAGATGTAATTTATCAAGAGAAAGATGGAGAAAAAATACCTATAACTCAAAAAACTATAATGCCTAAAATAGAAGGAACGATTATAACAGCTGAAGGCGCTGGAAGTACTGAAGTTCAAGAAAAAATAATAAATGCTGTAGAAGCAGCAACAGGACTTGCTTCTCATAAAATTCAAGTGTTTGAAATGTCTAAATAGGAGGTTTATATGAATTTAAAAAGTATAAATAGAAATCAGATTGTATTATTTGTTGTTGCATTGATGTTAATAACTGCAGGATATTTAAATTATAGTATGCAAGCTACAGAAGTTTCTAGTAATATAATTTCTGAAAATGAAGTAGCTGCAATTGGTGATGCAAAATTAGTTTCTAGTAATAATCTTATCACAAATGATATTGATTCAAATATTATTACAAAAGAAGCAAGTGCAGAAGTAAATGAACAAGAAGATAATAAAGACGATTATTTTGCAAGCTCTAGACTTGGAAGAAATACAATGTATTCACAAATGATAGAAAGTTATCAAAATTTATTAGACAATAGCAATGTAGGAGAAGAACAAAAAACAGTTGCAACACAAGAAATTACAAAAATTAATAATATACAAAATAGTATTATGATATGCGAAAATTTAATTAAAACAAAAGGAATAGAGGATGTTGTTATTTTTGTAAACGATAAAAGTATAAGTGTTATTGTAAAAGCAGATAAATTAGAAAATGATACTATTGCTCAAATACAAAATATTATTGCAAGAGAAATGGATGCAGAGATAGAAAATATTCATATAAGTAATAAGTAACTTTAACAATTTCACATAAAATGGTAAAATATAATTGTAGCACTTAGGAAAAAATCTTTTTCTTACATCAAAATAGGAGGATAGAAATATGACAATTATAATAAATATTGTTGTATACATATTTACATTGCAGACATTTGGATTTGTTTTTGCACTGGAATATTGTGCAAAGAAAAAGAACATTAAGCGGGTGCTTAAGTTCTTTATAAGTCTTGGGGAGGTAATCTTCACTATAGTATTGGTAGCTTTCCCCAGTTGGTTAATCTCAGTTAACTACAATCTTAATTGGGATAATACGCTTTGGTTTATGGTGATTTTAGCTATATTAATAGCCAAAATTGCTGTAAGAATTTTATTAAAGCTCGATATAAAATTACTGGATTTAGAGTAACCAAAAAATGAAAAAACAAAAAATATGTAAGAAAAAGTCGGAGGCGAAAGCCTCTGTTTTTTTGTTGTATAGGAAAAATCATATATAACAAGGTTAAGTTACCTAGCTTAAAGACAGTCACAACAAAACTCATACGTTCTTTTTAAGCGACTTGAAAAAGGTTACATAAAATGATATAATGTTATTTATATAGGAGTTGTAAGATGTTGACTAATGAAAAGGTATAGGAGGAAAATTTATGACAGATTACACGACAATTAGTAAAATATTTGAAAAGTATCCTGAAAGGGATATAGATTACTTATCAGATACTTTTGAAACAAGTATTCTTACTCTTCTTTATTTAAAAGAAAAAAATTCTTTAAATAAAAATTTAAAGGAGCGGTATGATAGGGCAATAAAATGCCTAGAACTTATGAAATGGCAAAAAGACAACCGCTGGTGGGAGAGTCTAGAACCTGAGGTAAGATCTTATTACCAGTTAAAAAATCATTCCTGCATGTTACTGAGGCTGAATGATTTTATTCAAGGTTTAGAAAAACTTCTTAAAAGGAAAGTGGATTTAAATGAATTTCTTTCCGATAATTCAGAAGCTCTCTTAGAAGCCGAAGTGGAAGACTGTTGGGAAATGTATAATTTAAAAATAAAAATATTTTCATTAGTCAGCAAAATATTACATCCAAAATTCAATTTTTTTAGCTGGATGAATTAAACAAATATGGCAAAGTTTTAATAGCTTTGCCATATTTGTTTTTTTTAATAAGTAGATTAAATTGACATTTTAATATTATAAAATTATAATCTTTATAAAGAAATTATATAAGGGGAATAATTAATGGTAATATTATTTACACTATTCATAGGAAATTTTATTGTAGAAATATTGTATAAACTAATTACAAAATACAGAAACATAAATTCAATTAGAGATATTGCAGAATTAGAAAGAGATATAGATTTAAAATATAGTCCTGCAATTGTATCTTTATTATATGATAATAAAATTGAACCAAAAAAAGATATAGTTGCTACTATTCTAAATTTATATATAAAAAAACAGATACTTTTTTATAAAAATACTGATGGAAAATATGTGATAGAACCTAATAAGAATGTAAAAAAGAAAGAAATGTTACCAGAAGAAAGATATATTTTTACTTGGTTAATCGAAGGTAAAAATTTTAATTATAAAAATTGGGTAAATATTATAAAAACAGAATATAAAGAATTAGATTTTAAAAAAATATTGCCTCTCGAAACAAGAAATTTTATATTAATAGAAACGATGTTAATATGCTTAATATTGGAAGTTATCGAAATGTCAATAATATTAATATATTTCAGAGATAATTTCTGGATAATAGCAGCAGGAATACTAGGAATACTTTTTCTAATTGGAATAGTTTTGGCAACAAATAATATGTTAAAAAATAGATTTTTTAATTCTATTGGAAAAAAAGAAATAAAAAAATGGACAAGTTTTAAAAGATTTATGTATAAATATACTTTAATAAAAGATAGTGATGTAGAATCAATATTAATTTATGAAAAATACATGCCATATTCAATTGCGTTAAATGTAAATAAAGATTATAAAAAAATATGGAAAGATGTAATTCCTAAGAAAGATAGAATTATCATAATGTTACATTATTATCTTTTAGAAAATATTATTTTAAAACCTATGCTAAAAATTGGAAATATTGATGAGACAAATAAATTATATTTTGAATAGAAAATAATAATTATAGATAATAAAATGGATAATAATATATTTAAATTTACATAAAGATATGATATAATAAATATGTTACAAGTGTATTTAACAAGTATTATATTTATCGCCTTAAATGGTAAGTAGTCCTAAAAACTGGATGAATGATGAGTATAAAACTAAAAGCTTGTACACGAAAGACAAAGGTGCTCCCAGAAAGAGCACAGGAGGAACATATATGTATAGAACAAAGAAACAGAGAGAACAATGGGATTGGATTTTGAGTATTATTTTAAATAATAGTGAAGAACTCTCAAATAATGAAATGTGGAAGAATGTTATTTATCTTCCGATTAAAAGTTCTCTTTATAAGTCCAATCGAGAAGATTTAGAACTTCTTGGCTGGACTGTAGTTGAAACAAGAAATAAACAATATTTTATTGTTCCGACTGCTTTGTTTATTATGCAATAGAAAATGGTAGGGTAAAACCTACCATTTTTTACTTAAGAAATAATTTTTTATTTTACATTCGAAATAAGAAAAGTGGCTTCGCCACATGTGCAGATTACTTCGTAATCGTACAGACATTGGAAACTTCGGCCTTGTTGTATACGTAAAAAATTTTGTTAGTAGATTAATATGTGATATTAGATAGCTTGAACAATTTTACATAAAATGCTATAATACAATAGATACCCGTAAACAAAAAAACTTTCTCTTGCATAAAAAATGGAGGGTCAAACAATGGAGAATACAATTGTTTTAGCTATAGCACTTTTGGTTTTATATTATGTATTTTATGCATCGTATGTTGAAAGCTACAGCCTGAGATTAAGAGCTTTTTCAGGTCTTATGACCGGCATTTCATGTGCATTTGGAGGAATGTGCATGGCAAAATTGTTTTTAATGTATTTAAACAAATACATCGAAATGAGCAATTATGGAATTAAATTCTTATTGCTCACAATCGCATTTTGCATATTAATTGCAAATGTGACGGAAGAGCTTTACTGGGAGTCAAATCCCAAAAAGATTAAAGGTTAATAAGAAAAAATAATGCAAGAGAAAGTCGGAGGTAATTTATACCTCCGTTTTTTAATTTTATTTGAATGCAATTTTATATAAAATTAAAAATATACTGCAAGAATACAAAATCAAAAAATTATTCCAAAACACTTGAAATAAAAATACATAATTGATATTATATAATTTGCAAAAGGAGGCATATAAATGAAATTAAATATTGTACTAGTAGAACCAGAAATACCACAAAACACAGGAAATATTGTTAGAACTTGTGCTGCAACAGGTGCAAAATTACATTTGGTAGAACCACTAGGATTTCAAGTATCAGATAGATATTTAAAAAGAGC
Organism: uncultured Clostridia bacterium; assembly: GCA_944392175.1. GTDB lineage: Bacteria > Bacillota > Clostridia > TANB77 > CAG-508 > Merdicola. The sequence goes on along the minus strand of CALXVT010000012.1, from coordinate 15,732 downwards.
AGGTTTAGACTACTGGGATAAACTAGAAATAGAAAAACATATTTCTTTTACAGAATTTCTTAAAAAATATGATCCTTTACAAAAAAATATGTTTTTTATTACATCAAAAGGTACACATAGATATGATGAACCAAAATATGAAGATATGGATGAAGTATTTTTATTATTTGGAAAAGAAACGAAAGGTTTACCAGAAGATATAATGAAAAAATATATTGATAAAACTATGAGAATTCCAATGATTGATGGAATTAGATGTTTAAATTTATCTAATGCTGTTGCAATACTTGCATATGAAGTTTTAAGACATACTAATTTTGAACACTTAAAAGAAACAAGTGAAAGATTATTGGAAAATTAAGCCAATTTTTTAAAGGCTAATTAATTAGGGAGGTTTTTTAAATGATTAAAAAAGTAGCAATTTTAGCAAATGGTGGAGATTGTTCAGGTTTTAATGCTGTTATAAGAGCAATTAAGAAAACTTGTGAAACAAATGGAATTGAATGTTATGGTTATATTGATGGTTATAGAGGTTTAGTAAATAATAATTATATACGTTTAGATGGAAGCGAAAAAGCTTCAGGAATACTAACAAAAGGTGGTTCTATTATAGGTTCATCTACAAATGCAATAGTATTCCACTATAAAGTAGAACATGAAGATGGAACAGTTACATATGAAGATTTATCAGATCAATGTGTAAAAAATGTAAAAGAAGCAGGATTTGACTGTGTATTTACATTAGGTGGAGATAGTACACAAAAATCTGCAAGAGATTTATATTTAAAGGGAATTAATACAATAGGTGTTCCAAAAACAATTGATAATGATGTTGCATGTACAGATATTACATTTGGATATAATACAGCTGTACATGTTGCAACAGAAGCTATAGATAGATTACATACAACTGCAGAAACACATGATAGAATCATGGTTCTTGAAGTTATGGGTAGATTTGCAGGATGGATTGCATTAGAATCTGCAATTTCTGGTGGAGCAGATGTGGCCTTAATTCCAGAGATACCATATGATATTAATAAAGCAGCAGAAGCAATAAATAAGAGAAAAGAAAATGGTAAAAGATTTAGTGTTGTTGTTGTATCAGAAGGAGCTCATCCAATAAATGAAGAACAAACAACACATGCAGCAGAAGGAATAGATAGCAAAGCTGGAATAAGTGTAAAATTTGGTGGAGAAGGAAATAGAGTTGCAAAAGAACTTAAAGAATTAACAGGTTTAGATTCTAGATGTACAATTCTAGGTTATATGCAAAGAGGTGGAACACCAACTGCTTATGATAGAGTTTTATCTACAAAATATGGAGCAAAAGCAATGGAACTTGCAATGGAAGGAAAATTTGGAGTATTAACAGTTATAAAAAACGGAAAATTAGATTGTGTTCCATTAGAAGTTGTTGTTGGAGAAAATAAAGAAATAGGAGCTGTTCAAGGTGGGACAGCTGAAAGTAATGTAAGATATGTTACAATGGATGATGATTTAGTAAAAACAGCAAGAGATATTGGAATTTGTTTAGGTGATTAATTAGAACATTAGGGACACTCATTTATTTTTAAGAGCTGTCCCTATATTTATATATAGGTGATAGAATGAAAGAAACAACAAATGAAAAGTTAAAAGAATTAAATAAACAATATACTGTACGATTAAAATCTCAATCACATAAAGCTATTGAGGATGCACTAAAAGTATTAAATTATTATCATGGTATAAGTAAGAAAAATGAACATAGTACTGTTAGAATAGATTTAAAAGATATGGATAAAGAAACAGCTCAAATTTTCGAATTGATTAATCAATATAAAATAGGCATAAGAAATATCCTAATTGAAAATGGAGAACTTCTTACACATATATCCAGTTTATCTCCTGAAAATATTCAAGATGGAAAAATAAAGAAATCTATCAAGGCATTAAATCAATACGAAGATGAAAGAGATGATTGGGTATTTGCCTCTTCTTTACCAATTGATGGTACTAATATTTATATTGCAAGAAAGTCTGAAGGTGTAATAAAATTTACTAAAGATAATGACTATGTTTTTGGTGGAGATAATATTCTGGTTGAACAAGATGAGCAAGGCAATAAACATGCATATCTAAGAGAACCAAATTATGCATATTTAATTAGTCCGCTAAAATTTCTGCCAGTAGTTGCTATTAGAAAAGATAGTGAAGGTTATCCTCATTTTATATTTGATGATGAATGGGTCTCAAATGAAGATGTAGATTTAAATGATAAGAATCAAATTATAGGAGAACCAATAGAAATTAGAGATGTTACAGATCTTGTAAGACATAATCAAATTTTTTGTGAAATTAATTTAACAAATGAAGGTAATTACATTAAAAATGCTAAGAATAAGGAAGAAGGAATTGCTTTAATTAAAGATGGAATTCATAATGGCAGATTAAGATATATAAATGGTGAGGCAAATATAAACGTTAATAATTTATTAATTGATGATAAAATAATGCAAAAAATTGGTGAAATGGCAATGGAATTAAAACCGGCTGACATTAAAAATGCAAGAATACATATAGCCCAAAATAGAGATTATATCATTCCACAAAATAAATAGTATAAATTTATAAACTATGATACAATATTAAAAAATTTATATGAGGTAAATGTTATGGGAAGAAAAAATCGGAGGGACGATAGAATAAGATTCGATAAACCAGAATGGAGAAGAACTCCAAGTGGAAGGTGGGAACGCATGTACAAAAGCGATATGAAACTTGAACATGAAAAAGTAGACCTAAGGAAAAATAAAAAAAGACCATAACATAAAATGAGATTGTAACGTGGAAATAACGTTGCAATCTCATTTTTCACGTTTTTTGAACTTTAGGGACGGTCCTTAAAGTTCAAAAATTATGTAGACTACTAGCATCTGCCTAATTGACATAATACTTGAAAAGTAATATAATCTTATAGATTAAAATAAGTAGGAGGAAGAAAATATGCTAATAACAAAAAATCAAAAAAATGCTCAGGCTTTACGGGACCATTTTTATAATACACGTCATGATGTAATGTTCTTTCATGACGTAAGAGATAAGAGCCCTTATAATCATGTTGCACCAATATGGACATCAAATGAAAATGGGCAGTATATACGCCAAATGTTAAAGCCATCAGATACTGTGCTAACTATTGGCGGTTCCATGGATGCTATTTTTGATATGGCATTACATGGCATTCGGAATATATACTCTGTTGATGTCAACCCGGTTCAAATTCCAATTTGCTGGTTAAAGTATTATGCTTTAACTAAGTTAGATAATTATTACGAGTTTGAAAGCTTTGTTATTGATGCATCAATATTTGCATTATCTGACAGGCTTGCAGGCAAAATATTAGATCGTACAGATAGTTCTGAAGAAAATAAGTTCTGGAGACTTGTTTATAAGGAAAATACTTCTTTAGAAATGCGATTAAAATATTTCGCAAATGAAACATATTATTTAAGAACAGGGGAAGGAAGGCGTATAAATTTTGAATACGTAAAAAAAGAGAACTGGGATAAAGTTCGAAAAGCATTAAATGAAAGTACAATATATCTTGAAAGGGAAGATATATTTGATATGTATATTCCCGAAAATGTTTTTGATGTTGTTTGCTTGTCAAATCTGCATAATTTCTATTCAATAGATTATTATGTAGAAAAATTAAGAGAGCTTTCATCAAAACTAAAAAAAGATGGAAGAATTGTATTGTACTTCATTGGAATGAAGCCAGAGTGGTTTGATTCCTGGGATAAAGATCTTTTCCCAGATGTAGAGGAAAAAGATCTGAACAGAGCATATATCAAAGATGGAATTAAGGAATTGGGAGTTTTACAGCAAATTTATGATACAGGAAACCTTTATAAAAAGATAAAAAAATATTTTAAGGTTTCACTTTTGCCAGTAAAAACTGGGAAAGGTTACATGTTCTATAATACTCCAACTGATTGCATATTGGTGTTGCAATCAAAATAAAATTGTTATATGCGTATTTATAACAGGGGGAAGATGTAATTTCTCCTGTTATTCTTCTGTTAAATATATACATAATTAGAAAAAAATATTTATTATTGATTAAATTATGTTAACATGATATAATGTTTATTGTACAGTAAAAAAAATGCAGAATAAAGGAGAAAAAGCATGTTGAAAATTAATAATGAAAAAAGTGTAAAGGAATTGGTAAGGATGTTTTACAATAGCAAAGTAGTTTCATCATCTCAAGTTACAACTAAAGATGATGGATATTCCTACAAAACAATGGCGCCATCTTGGACATCTAACGAAAATAGTAGTTATATGTCACGGATTATAAAAAATGGTGCTGACGTTTTGGCGATTGCGGGAAGTTTTGACCATATCATTGATATGGCGTTATATGGAGCAAGAAACATCTATGCAGTAGATGTTAATCCACTACAATTTCCGGTGGATTGGCTGAAATATCAGTCTGTTTTAAACTTGACACCTGGAAAGTTTCAGAAGTTTGTGCTTAGCACAAAGGGAAATAATATGCTTTCAAGAGAAATAATGGAAAGTATATTATCTAAAACTGAGTCTTGTCCGGAAAAAGAATTCTGGGAAAGCGTCTATAAGGAGAAAGATCCTTTAGACATTCGTCTAAATTATCTTATGAGTGAAAGAAATTACATTAAACATCGCTCAGAAAGAATAATTAGATTCGATTACCCGGATCAAATGCGATTCAGAAAGGCAAGAAAAGCCCTGAATGAATCGAATATCTTTATCGAAGAAAAAGATATTTTTGATGTTCAGGTATCAGAAGGAAGTATGGATTTAATCCATCTTTCAAATTTGCATAATTTTTATCTACCAGAAGAATATGCAGAAAATATAAAGAAATTAAGCAAATTTCTAAAAAAAGATGGAGTAATGATTTTATACTGCATCGGAATGAAGGAAGATTGGTTTGAAGCAACAAAGGCAGGATCTGACAGAATTAAGTTATGTGAGACAGATCTAAATATGGCTTATTTTGCAGGAAACCAACTTCTTATGCAGGGAGTTCAACAACAAATCGTTTTTACAATGATTCTTTATACAGAACTGTTAAAAACATTTAATGTTGAAATTATACCTGTAAAAACAGGAAATGGTTTTATTGCATACAATACACCAACTGATATTGTACTTGCATTAAGACTTAAGTAACATGTAAATCAAAGCGGAAGAAGTTTAATTCTTCCGCTTTCTCCATGTTTATGAACTTTAAGGACCGTCCCTAAAGTTCATAAGGTTTAATTTTCGTGAATATGGTAATACTTATAGAGAATTAACATGGAGGTAAGTTATGAAAAAAATTTATATAAATGGAGATTTTATAACATTAGAAGACAATGAAATAGAGGGCATTGTAATAGAAAATGAAGAAATTATAAAAACAGGCAATAAAGATGAAATATTAAACTTAGTAGATAAAGATACTGAAGTAATAGACTTAAAAGGAAGAACAATGATGCCATCTTTTATAGATGCACATAGTCATATATTTGCTTTAGCAAAACAATTTTTAGAAGTTTCAATAGATGATGCTAAAAGTATAACTGATATTAAAAATAAGTTAAATGAATATAAAAAGCACAACCAAATAGATGATTGGATAATTATTAATGGATATGATATTAATGAATTAAAAGAAAAAAGACATATAACGAAACAAGAGCTTGATGAAATATTTCCCGATATTCCAGTAATTATTGAAAACAAATCTAGGCATAATGGAATTGTAAATAGTAGAGCTTTAGAAAAATTAGGAATTAGTGAAAACACAAAAAATCCAGAAGGCGGAAGAATTATATATGTAACAGGATATCTGGAGGAATCAGCATTTATTAATTCTCTAAAAAAAGTTCCTATTCCAAAAATAGAGAATATTCAAAAAGCTTTTAATGAAGCACAAAAAACATATGCTTCATATGGGATAACAACTGCACAAGAAGGTTGTATGACAATAGAACTTGCTAAAGTATATAAATCATTAGTTGATAATAATGATTTATTTTTAGATATAGTTGCATATATGGAAGAAAAGTCAGTAAATGAGATTAAAGAATTATTTAAAGAAAATTTATTAAAATATAATAAAAATTTTAAAATTAGAGGAATAAAAATATTTTTGGATGGTTCACCACAAGCTAGAACAGCATGGCTTAGAACTCCATATAAAGGCGAAAAAGATTACTCAGGTTATAGAATTTTATCAGATGATAAATTAGAAAGTGTTTTACTTCAAGCTAAAAAGCAAGACCTACAGGTTTTGGCACATTGTAATGGAGATAAGGCAGCAGAACAATATATAAATGAAATAAAAAAAGTTAATAATCTAAAAAGACCTGTTATGATACATGCACAAATTTTAGGATTAGATCAATTAAAAGATATTAAAAAATACAATATAATTCCATCATTTTTTATAGGACATGTATATTATTTTGGAGATATCCATATAAAGAATTTAGGAGAAGAGAGAGCAGAGCATATTAGTCCTGCTGGTTCAAGTTTAAAAGAGAATATTTTATTTACATTTCATCAAGATACTCCTGTTACTATTCCTAATATGTTTGAAACAATTTGGTGTGCTGTAAATAGAAAAACAAAAGAAGGAGTAGTACTAGGAGAAATAGAACAGATTCCAGTTTTAGAAGCGATTAAAGCTGTTACTATTAATTCTGCATATCAATATGGAGAAGAAAATTTAAAAGGTAGTATCAAGGAGGGAAAGAAAGCAGATTTAATTATTTTAGATAAAAATCCATTAAAAATAGATAAAGATGATATAAAAAATATAAAAATTTTAGAAACGATAAAAGATGGAAAAACTATATATAAAACTTAAAAGAAGTTACTAAATATTAGTAACTTCTTTTACCATATGATTTTCAAAAATATAATGTTTATTACATAAGTTTTTAAGACTAGGTCTATGTGTAACAATAATATATGTCTTGTTTTTTAAATATTTGGCAATCATCTCAGTAATTTTTTGTTCTGATATAGAATCTAAGTTTGATGTAGGTTCATCAAAGAAATATACATCTTTATCAATTAAAATTCCTCTTATAATATTCAACCTTTGTTTTTGACCTGCTGATAATTTGACACCTCTTTCACCAACTATTGTATCTAAACCATCTGGAAGAGTTTTATACCATTCCATAAGACCGGCATCATCAAATAATTTTAAAATTTCCTCTTCTTTAATATCTTTTCCAAGGCATAAGTTTTCTCTAATACTTAAATCAAATAAGTCCACTTCTTGTGATACAAACACTACATCTATTTTAGAATTTTTATATTCTTTATTATCTACAATAAAAGATCCTTGTTTTAATAAATATGTTCCTGATAGGATATTAAGAATTGTACTTTTTCCTTGTCCAGATTCTCCCATAATACTAATTTTATCGCCTTTATTTAATATGAATTCAGGAATTAAAATTTTTGTTTTTGATGAACTATATTGAAAAATGCCTTCTCTAATTTCTAATTTATTCCATGTAGAAATGGGAGTTAATGTAATATTAGATTCTAGAAAACTTTCTAATTGATTTTTGGCGATATTGAACTTAACGTTAGTATCTACTAATCTAGAAGCACCATTTATTCTTGTGTAAATATTATTTAGTAAAGTAAAATAAAATAATAAATAAGGTAATCCATCAGAACCATTTTTAATTATAAGTATAACTGAGAATACAACTATAATATATATTAAATCCATTTGAAAATGGAAAGATGAATTTCTAAAAGCATGCTTCTTTTCTGTAATTATTAATGATTTTTTATAATCATTTTCCTTTTCTTTTAATTTGTTAGTGCAGAAATCTTCAATGTTTAATTTTCTTACAGTAAAAATATTTTGAATAAAATCAATTAAAATTCCAGTAAGTTTTGAATGTTTATCCCTTGTATCTTTTTCATATTTATTCATTCGTTTCATCAATATATATTTAATTGTTATAGCTGATATAGAAATTAATATACATATAGTTCCTATAATTATATTTTGACTAAATGCCATATATGCAAATGCTATTGCCCCTATAATTAAAGGAAGTAAGGTATCTTTTATAAGCCAAAGTAAATCGATAAACAAAGAAGATGTATCTTTTATTAAATTAAAAATATATCCGGTATGTGTATCAGAAATTTTTTTAGGAGTCATTTTTTGTATTTTATTAAAGTAATATTCCTGAATTTGTACGTCGTAAAGCCCGTAAACAATTCCATCAAGTTTTAATTCTATATAATGTGTAATTAAAGTTATAGAATATAATATTATTACTGCATACAAAAGTGAAGTAGCTTTATCTAGTGTAAAGGAAGATGTACCGTAATAAGCTAATGCAAACGAAACTCCATATTCAGCTATTGAATAAATAATACTTAATAAGATAGAAACATAATACATTTTTCTATTTAATAATTTTAACAATTTAAACATATTATCACCAAAAATATGATATATTATTTTTTATAAATTTGTAAACAAAAATTATATAATTTATATGTTTTTTTTATATATTATGATATAATTCGATTAAATATTTTATATAGGTTTATAATTACATTTTGTTAGAGCATCAATTGCTCGAATGGAGGTTTTTATGAGTAATGATGAAATAATTTTAGTAAGTGCAATATTAGCAACAATTACAATTATTGCATTTAAAGCAATTATATATATAATTAAAACTTTACAATATAACAAACTTGCAAAAGATAGCAAAGCTAGAATGGAAGAGCTAGAAAAATTAGAAAAAGAGGGAATTATTAAAACTACAATAATAGATTTGGAAAGTGAAAAATACAGAGTTAGAAATCCAGATGATTTTAATGGAATAATTATAGATGGAGAAAAGTATAATGATTTAACTTCTTGGTTTATTAAGAAAAGAGAAGCATTATATGTAATTGGAAAACAAGAAAATTATATTATAAAATTATTAATTACAAGAAATTAATAGGAGAAAAATATGGAAGAGCAAATGATAAAAGGAATTATAGAAGAGATACCACAATATAAAGTAAATAAAATAGCAAATGAAGTTGCAAGAAGAATAGTAAATGTATTTCAAAAAACAGAAGATGAATATATTAAAATACTAGAAAAGTTAGAAAAAGCAAAAATTAAAATTGCTAAATTTTCAAATGAAGAAATAACACATTTTTATGACAATAATAATTTATATTTTTCTAGTAAAATGTATATTAATTCTTTAAATCCGAATTTGATTTTAGAATATTTACATTATTTATCAAATGAAATTAATCCATCACCTTTTAAAGAAGCATTAAATTTATATATTACAAAATTGTTAATGCAAGATTTAAAAGAAAGAATGGAAATTCATGATTTATTTATAGTTTCTCTTATAGAAGAAAATTATGCCCTTTTAGTCAATTTAATAATGCAAATTAACTTTTTAATAGGTTTAAAGGAATGTGGCAATAGTGCAATATTTGGAAATGATGAATATAAGGATAAGTTAGAAGATGTATTTGGAGGATTTACAGAAAACCTTATAAAAAAATTCAATATGCTTTATGAGTATCAAATTGATTATTATACTAATGAAGATATGTATGAAGTAGATCAAAAAATAAAGTCTTTATATTTTGAATTACAAAATGAAATAATGGATTATTGTTTTAACTATATATTAAAAAGTATAACTAATTTAGATGAAATAAAAGAAGTAAGGAATAAATTAGAAGAACTTCAAACATTAAGAGGTGTAATTGAAGAAGATAAGGATTATTTAGAGAGAAAAAATAAAATTTTAGAAAAACTAAATAGAAAAGAAGTAGAATTATCTAAAACTACCAAAAAGAATGCTATAGCTATAAGATACAGCAATAAAATATTAGAATTTTTTAGAAAGATATTTTCATTTAATCATTAGAAGAGGCAAATATGGAAGATTTAAAAGAAATTATAAACGAAAGTAAAAGAGTGGTTTTCTTTGGTGGAGCAGGAGTTTCTACAGAAAGTGGAATCCCTGATTTTAGAAGCAAAGATGGTCTATATAATCAAAAATATAAATATCCACCAGAAGAAATTTTAAGCCACACTTTTTTTATGAATAATACAGAAGAATTTTATAAGTTTTATAAAGATAAAATGAATTCTTTAAAATATAAACCAAATATTACACATGTTAAACTTGCTGAATTAGAAAAAACAGGAAAACTTAAAGCTGTTGTCACTCAAAATATTGATGGATTACATCAAAAAGCGGGTTCTAAAAATGTATTAGAACTCCATGGAAGTGTACATAGAAATTATTGCATGAAATGTGGTAGATTTTATAATGCAGAATTTGTATTTAATTCAGAGGGAGTTCCAAAATGTTCATGTGGTGGAATTGTTAAACCAGATGTTGTTTTATATGAAGAAAGCTTAAAAGATGATATATTAGAAGAGGCAATAATGCAAATTGCTAATTGTGATACATTAATAGTTGGAGGGACATCACTTACTGTTTATCCTGCAAGTGGTCTTATAAGATTTTACAAAGGTAATAAATTAATATTAATTAATAAAGATAAGACACCTTATGATAAAATAGCAAATATTGTTATAAATGATAGTTTAGGAAATGTATTTAAAAATTTATAGGAGGTATTATAATGAAAGAAAAAGCAAAAGTATATTTTTCAGATTTTAGAGCTTTACCAGGTACAAGCTTACAACAAAAATTAACAAAACTAATGAAAAAAGCAGGAATTGAAAACATTGATTTTGAAAATAAATTTGTAGCTATAAAAATTCATTTTGGAGAACCAGGAAATTTAGCATATTTAAGACCTAATTATGCAAAAACTGTAGTTGATTTGGTTAAAAAATTAGGTGGAAAACCATTTTTAACAGATTGTAATACTTTATATGTAGGACAAAGAAAAAATGCATTAGATCATTTAGAAGCTGCATATGAAAATGGATTTAGTCCATTTTCTACAGGTTGTCATGTAATAATAGGTGACGGATTAAAAGGAACTGATGATGTTGAAGTACCAGTTGAAGGTGGAGAATATGTAAAAACCGCAAAAATTGGTAGAGCCATTATGGATGCAGATATTTTTATTTCACTTAACCATTTTAAAGGTCATGAAGCAGCAGGCTTTGGTGGGGCTTTAAAAAATATTGGAATGGGATGTGGAAGTAGAGCAGGAAAAATGGAACAACACCGTTCTGGAAAACCATCAGTAGATACAGAAAAATGCAAAAAATGTCATTTGTGTGCTAAAAACTGTGCTCATGGAGCAATTTCATTTGATGAAAATGGAAAAGCACATATAGATCATGATAAATGTGTTGGATGTGGTAGATGTTTAGGCGCATGTAATTTTGATGCAATATATAATAATAATTCACATGCAAACGAACTATTAAATAAAAAAATGGCAGAATATTCAAAAGCAGTATTAGATGGAAGACCAAATTTTCATATTAATTTAGTATTAGATGTATCACCATATTGTGATTGTCATGCTGAAAATGATGTTCCAATTTTACCTGATATTGGAATGTTTGCAAGTTTTGATCCAGTTGCACTAGATCAAGCTTGTGCAGATGCATGTAATGCACAAAAACCTATTCCAGGAAGTCTATTAGATGATAAGATGCATTCTAAAGATTTTGAAGATCATCATGATCATTTCAAAAATACAACTCCACAAAGTGAATGGAAATCTTGTTTAGAACACGCAGAAAAAATTGGATTAGGTACTAGAGAATATGAAATTATAAAAGTTAATTAAATTTTTGAAAAAAATTATAAGTACTCATAAAACTTGGCCTATTATATCTTTTTAACAAATATAAAGAATTAGGATTTTTAGTAATTTTATTAATGCCTTCTTCACAAGAAAGGCTAGCTTTAAATCCTAGTTCTTTTATTATTTCTATAGATGAATTACTAATACCTCCAAATGGATATGTAAAACATGTAGGAGTATATCCAGTATTTTCTTTAAATTCATTTTGGAGTTTATTAATATCCTCTTCTAATATTTTTTTGTATTCTTCATCAGATTCACCTTTTTTCTTTTTAGCTCCAATTCTTCCATGTGTGTTATTATGCAAATTATAAGTATGATTTTGAAATTCAATTCTACCAGTGGAAATTAATTCATTAATATCTTTCCATCTTAAATAACTATAATTAAGATTTGCTTCATTTGTTTCGGAAAATTTATCTGTATAACTACCAACAATAGATATAACAGCCTTCATATTATACTTCTCAATTAGAGGATATACATAGCCATAATTATTATAGTGTCCATCATCAAAAGTTATTATTATAGGCTTTTCTGGTAATTCTTTATTATCATATACATACGAAATTAAATCAGAAATTGTTATTGTATTATATCCATTAGTACTAATATATTTTAAATCCTCTTCTAAAGTAGAAGGTGTAATAGTATATTTATTTGATCTAGAAATATCTTTTAAAACACTATGATACATTATTATAGGAACCTCTACATATTCTTCAGAATTGGCTGTAACGAAAGAAATTAACATACTAAGTAAAATTAATAGTATAAAAAATATAACCAAAATATGAGAGAATTTAATCACTTTTATATTCAATTAAAAACCTCCTAAATAAATTCTTAATAAATTGTATACTTTTTCCTTAATAATTATGTGCTAATATTTGAGCATAATAAAAAGAATAATTTGAGGAGGGGAATATTTTGCAAAAAGTTATTTTAAGATGTGAAAATCTAAAAAAGAATTTTGGCCAAAGAGAAATCTTAAAAGGCGTTTCTCTAAAACTTATGGAAGGAGATATATTAGGTTTTATTGGACCTAATGGTGCAGGTAAAACAACCACAATAAAATTAATGTCAGGTCTTCAAAGTATTACATCAGGCAAAGTATTTATAAATGGATATGATATAGAAACAGACTTTACTAAGGCAATAGAAAATGTAGGAACAATTGTAGAAAGTCCAGATCTATATATGTATATGTCAGGATATGATAATTTAAAATTAGTTGCTAATCTATATAAAAATGTTGATAAACAAAGAATTGATGAAATTGTAAAATTAGTTGGATTAGAAAATAGAATTAAAGATAAAGTTTCTAAATACTCATTAGGAATGAGACAAAGATTAGGAATTGCACAAGCCATTCTTCATAAACCTAAACTTTTAATATTGGATGAACCTACAAACGGTTTAGATCCAGAAGGAATTAAAGAAGTTAAAACATTACTTAAAAAATTAGCAAAAGAGGAGAAAATGGCAATTTTAATTTCAAGTCATAATTTAGCAGAATTAGATACATTTTGTAATAAGATTTGTATTATAAAAAATGGTGAGATAGTTGAAACAAATGATATTGATACATTCAAAAAAGATGCTAAAAATAATTGTTATATATTAGAAGTAGAAGATAGTAGTGTAATTGGTTCTATTATAAATTATAAGATGGATATTTTAACAGAAAGAGAAGTTAGAGTTTATATAGAAAAAGAAGATGTGCCTCTTCTATTAAAAGAATTAATTTTAAGGAATGTAAAAGTATATAGTGCTTCTGAAGAGAATTTAAGTTTAGAAGATGCATTTTTGAAAAAGACAGGGGGTAATGTAATTGAATAAGTTAATAAAGAATGAATTAGTAAAAATATTAGCTAAGAAGAGTACAATTGTAATGGCTATTATAATACTTGTTGTTGTAATTGGTTTTAATGTTTTAAATAAAAAAGGAGCAGAAATCTCAGGTTCCTATTCAGCATATTCTAATTCATATGTTTCTTATTTAGAAGAGGAACTAAAAAGTTTGGATGCAAATAATCCTGCAGATGTAAATGACTATGTTGAAACAAAATCAGAATTAGATGTAGCAAAATTAGGAAAAGAATATACTGAGATAAGCTGGCAAGCAGACGTAATTCAAAAATTTATTGCACCAGTTATTTCTGAAATAAATAATTATAAATATTTAGAAAAAGATGAAGAAAGTCTAAATGAAGTTCAAAAAGAATATGATGAAATGGTAAAGGCGTTAAGTAATGATTGGAAATATTTTGCCAATAAAGATTTAGAAGAAAAGAATGAAAGTATTGATGAATTAAATAAAATGCTTGAAACTGATAATGAAAATGAAGATATTAAAAATCAATTACAAAATTTAAATTTTCAAAAAGAAGTTATTACATTAAGATTAGATAAAGATATACCATATGGTTCAGAAACTTATAAAAGTCAAGCAATGCAAAATTACGAAATGTATATGACAAATTATAATGGATATGCACAAGAAAAAAATATTACTGAAGATGAAAAATCTGAAATGAATAATTATTTACAAAAAGCAAATTTATATAAATATGATATAGAAAATGATAAAGAATATCAAAATCCAGCAACAGCTAATTATACTTTGCAAAATTCTATTGGAACATATATTGTTATAATTGTTCTAGTAATTGTTATTGTTGCAGGAGTAATGATAAGTGAGGAATTTAACAAAGGAACAATTAAGTTATTATTAGTAAGACCTTATAGTAGAACAAAAATACTTATGTCCAAATTAATTGCAGTATTTATAACAATGTTTATTACAACACTTCTTATTATTTTATTACAATTAATAATTGGTGGATTTGTTTATGGATTTAGCACATATTTTATGAATGTTGTACAATTTGATTTAACATCAAGCTCTATAGTTACTATGAATATATTTGCATATTTAGGATTAATTTTTGTATGTAAATTACCTATATTAATATTAATTGGAACTCTTGCTTTTGCCTTAAGTACATTATCATTAAATTCACCACTTGCTATTGCATTACCTATATTTGGATATATGGGAAGTGAAATGATTAATTTAATAGCTGTTTCTTATGGATGGAATTGGATTAAATATTTTGTAACTCCTAACTGGGACTTAAGTCAATATTTATTTGGAGGAACACCTTTATTTAGTAATATGAGTGTAGAATTTTCTATTACGATCTGTGCTATATATTTTGTAATAATGCTAGTTTGTTCTATTATTACTTTTAAGAAGAGGAATATAAAGAATGTGTAAGTATTTATTTTTTTAAGGAAATGTATTATAATATAAAATATATATTGTGTTGAAGGGAGAAGAGAACATGAAGGTAGAAGCTATATATGAGGAAAAACAAATATATATCTTAGCAAATGATGAAATAGCACGGAAAAATTTAGCAATTAGTTTAGTAAAAAGTGCTATTGTAATTGACTCTAACGCAATTTTTATTTGCTATCATTTGCAAGATGATATTGTTTTACTCCATATAAAACCATATTACGGGAAAAAGAGTATCTTTGAAGCTATGCAGATGCTAAAAACTGATTTGTTGTTTGAAACGTTAAATACTCAGGATACGGCATTAAGAGAAATTCTTAATGAACCAAACTTTAGCACCCGCGAAACTTTACTTAATTTCTTAGATGAAGAAATCAACACATAACTAATTTAAGCGAAGATTTCATTAGTCTTTCAACTTTAAAAAAGCCAAGCTCATTTGCTTGGTTTTTTCATTGAATTTTACAAATTACAGCTAATAAACAAAATCTTATATTTTGATAATGATGCAATATATAAATGGTAAAATTAAGTGACGCACTTTGAAATAAAAATAGACACATATAATTACAAATGCTACAATGTGATTG
>CALXVT010000011.1 GCA_944392175.1 uncultured Clostridia bacterium | reverse complement strand
AAAATATATATGGATGGTAAAGAAGTATATAAATATGCTGTAACAGATACAGTTAAAAATATAAATAAACTTTTAGAAAAAAATAAAATAGATATGGAAGAAATAAAATATGTAATTCCACACCAATCAAACAGAAGAATTTTATCATCAATGGCTACAAAATTAAAATTGCCAAAAGAAAAGATGTATTCAAATGTAGAAGAATATGGAAATACATTTTGTGCAAGTATTCCTATAGCAATAGATGATATGGTAAATCAAGACTTTTTAAAAGAAAATGACAAGGTACTTCTAATAGGATATGGTGGAGGCCTAAATACAGGAAGTATATTATTAGAAATATAGAAGGGAGAAATTTATGAAAATAGCATTTATGTTTCCAGGTCAAGGAGCCCAAACAGTAGGAATGGGAAAAGACTTATATGACAAATATGAAGAAGTAAGAGAAGTATATAAAGAAGCTTCTAAAATTTCTGGAAAAGATATAGCAGAAATAACATTTAATTCTACAATGGAAGAATTAAGTAAAACAGAAAATACACAACTTGCAATAGCAACAATGAGTTTAGGAATATTAAAATTGTTAGAAAAAAATGGAGTAAAACCAGAAATAACAGTTGGTTTAAGTTTAGGAGAATATCCAGCATTAATAAGTGGAGGATATTTAAGCTTTGAAGATGGAATTACATTATTAAAATACCGTGGATATTTAATGGGAAACGAAGTAGAACCAGGAAATTACAGTATGGCTGCAATAATTGGACTAGATAGTAAAATTATAGAAGATGTTTGCAAAGAAATTGCAGAAAAAGGAATGTTTATATCACCTGCAAACTACAATTACTCAGGTCAAACAGTAATATCAGGTGATGAAGAAGCAATTAACTTAGCAATAGATGCTTTAAAAGAAAAAGGAGCAAAAAGAGCATTAAAATTAGCTACAGGAGGACCTTTCCATACTGTAAAATTAAATAAAGCAAAAGAGTTATACATAGAAAATTTAAAAGAAATAAAATTCAATCAAGAAAATCCAAAAGCAAAAGTAATTAAAAACTTAGATGGAACATTTTATAATGAAAATGATGATATGGTAGATATTTTATCAAGACATATTGTAAGTTCTGTAAGATTTGATAAAGCAATTAAAACAATGCAAGAAAATGGAATTGATACATATGTTGAGATAGGACCAGGAAAAACATTAACTGGATTTGTAAGAAAAGAAAATAAAGAAGCAAACTTAGTAAATATTAATAGTGTAGAATCACTAGAATCATTTTTAGAAAATTTTAGAAAAGGAGAGTAAGAAAATGGGAGAAAAAGTAGCTTTAATTACAGGAGCAGCAAGAGGAATTGGAAAAGCAATTGCTGAAAAATTTGCAAAGAATGGATATAATTTAGTAATAAATTATGTTTCAGACAATACTGATTTAGATGCAATAAAAGAAGATTTTAAAAAATACGATGTAGAAGTATTATTAGAAAAGGCAGATGTAAGTAATTATGAAGAATGTGAAAAAATGGTAACATCTGCAATAGAAAAATTCGGAAGAATTGATGTATTAGTTAATAATGCTGGAATTACAAGAGATAATTTATTAATGAGAATGAAAGAAGAAGATTTTGACAAAGTAATTTCTATAAATTTAAAAGGAACATTTAATTTAACAAAACTTGTAACACCATATATGATGAAAAAAAGAGAAGGAAGAATTGTAAGCATTTCATCTGTTGTTGGTGTTATGGGAAATGCAGGACAATCTAATTATGCAGCATCAAAAGCTGGAATTATAGGATTTACAAAGAGCATTGCAAAAGAATTAGCATCAAGAAATATTTTAGCAAATTGTGTAGCACCTGGATTTATTGCTACAGATATGACATCAGTATTAAATGACAAAGTAAAAGAAAGTATTAATGCACAAATTCCTTTAAAAAGAATGGGAACTGCAGAAGAAATTGCAAATGCAGTATATTTCTTAGGAGGAGAAGAAAATACATATATAACAGGTCAAACTTTAAATATAGATGGGGGTATGATTTAAAAATGGAAAGAAGAGTCGTTGTTACAGGAATAGGAGCAATTACACCAATAGGAAATACAGCTAAGGAATTTTGGAATAGTATTAAAGAAGAAAAATGTGGTATTGATGAAATAACAAGATTTGATACTAGTGATTTAAAAGTAAAATTAGCAGCAGAAGTTAAAGGATTTAAATCAGAAGATTATTTAGATAGAAAGGCTTCTAGAAGAATGGATTTATATACAAAATATGCTGTTATAGCTTCTAGAGAAGCATTAAAAGATAGTGGAATTACAGAAGAAAATACAGATATGACAAGAGTAGGAACAGTTATTGGTTCTGGAATTGGTGGATTAGAAACAATGGAAAAAGATATTGTAGTATGTGCAAACAAAGGACCAGATAGAGTATCACCATTCTTTATACCAATGGGAATACCAAATATGGCAGCAGGTAATGTTTCAATAGATTTAGGATTAAAAGGAGAATCTGTTGCTATGGTAACTGCATGTGCAACAGGAACACATTCAATTGGAGAAAGCTATAGAATGATTAAACATGGATATCAAGATGCAGTTTTAGCAGGAGGAACTGAAGCTCCAATTACAAAAACTGGTGTAGCGGGCTTCCAAAACTTAAAAGCATTATCACAAGCAACAGATAAAAATAGAGCAAGTATACCATTTGATGCTGAAAGAAATGGTTTTGTAATGGGAGAAGGAGCGGCAGTTATTGTTCTAGAAGAATTAGAACATGCTAAAAAAAGAGGAGCACATATATATGCAGAAATAGTTGGATATGGAGCTTCATCAGATGCATATCATATAACATCACCAGCTCCAGATGGAGAAGGTGCTACAAGAGCAATGGTATCTGCAATAGAAGATGCAAAAATTAAACCAGAAGATATTACATATATAAATGCACATGGTACTTCAACACATTTAAATGATGCAGGTGAAACAATGGCAATTAAAAACGCTTTAGGTGAAGAAGCGAGCAAAAAAGTTTTAGTAAGTTCAACAAAAAGTAATACAGGACATATGTTAGGAGCAGCAGGAGGAGTCGAAGCTATTGTATGTGTTAAAGCAATAGAAGATGGATATGTACCAGCAACAATAAACTATAAAGTAGAAGATCCAGAATGTGATTTAGATATCGTTCCAAACAAAGGAAGAAATATTGATGTTAAATATGCAATGTCAAATTCATTGGGATTTGGTGGACACAATGCATCAATAATATTTAAAAAATATGAAGGATAGGAGTAATGAAAAATGGAATATAGTGAAATAAAAAAATTATTAGATGATATGGGAAATTCTAAAGTAGATAGTTTAGATATAGAATTTCCAGATGGAACAAAAATTAAAATGAAGAAAAATGAAGCAAAAATTATAGAGGCAGTAGCTCCAGCAATGCCAGCTGTAAAAGAAGTTACATTACCAACTGAAAATAAACCAGCAGAAAAAGCTGTAGTAGCAACAGAAAATTATAAAGAAGTAAAATCACCAATGGTTGGAACATTTTATAGTGCACCATCTCCAAAAGATGCACCATATGTAAAAATCGGAGATAAAGTAAAAAAAGGTGATGTTCTTTGTGTTGTAGAAGCAATGAAATTAATGAATGAAATAGAATCAGAATTTGATGGAGAAATAGTAGAAATCTGCGTTAAAAATGAAGATATGGTAGAATATGGAACAACATTATTCAAAATAAAATAATGAACTTTAGGGACTCCTTAAAGTTCAAAAACGTAGCAAATCATACTGCGAAGCTCGACATAGAGCTTAATAAACAAAGATATAAAGGAGAAAAATTATGTTAAATATAAATGAAATAATGGAAATAATTCCACAAAGACCACCATTTTTAATGATAGATAGAGTAGAAGAATATGTACCTGGTGAAAGTTGTACAGCATATAAAAATGTATGTATAAATGAACCTCATTTCCAAGGCCATTTTCCAGGTAATCCAATAATGCCAGGAGTATTGACAATAGAAGCTTTAGCACAAACAGGTGCTGTAGCAATACTTTCTATGCCAGAAAACAAAGGAAAGAATGCATTATTTGGTGGAGTTGATAAATTAAGATTTAAAAGACAAGTAATACCAGGAGATGTATTAAAACTTGAAGTTAAAATTATAAAAAGAAAAGGTCCAATAGGAGTTGGAGAAGCAATAGCTACAGTTAATGGAGAAGTAGCTGTAAAAGGTGAACTTACATTTGCAATTGTATAATTTATTGGATACTTTTATATAATTCTTTAAATTAAGCAATTAACTAAGAAAGGATTTGAAATTAAAATGTTAAAGAAAATATTAATTGCAAACAGAGGAGAAATAGCTGTAAGAATTATAAGAGCCTGTAGAGAAATGGGAATAAAAACAGTAGCAGTTTATTCAGAAGCAGATAGAACAGCATTACATACAAAACTTGCAGATGAAGCAGTATGCATAGGTCCTGCTCCTTCTGTAAAAAGTTATTTAAATGTAAAAGCAATTATAGAAGCTGCATGCTTAACTGGTGCTGATAGTATTCATCCAGGATTTGGTTTCTTATCAGAAAATAGTAGTTTTGCAAAGATGTGTGATGAAATCGGTTTAAAATTCATTGGACCAAGACCAGAAATTATTGAACTTATGGGAAATAAATCAAAAGCAAAAGAAACAATGAAAAATGCAGGAGTTCCTGTAGTTCCTGGATCTGATGGATTAATATATACAATGCAAGAAGCTATTAACATATCAAATCAAATAGGATATCCAGTAATGCTTAAAGCATCTGCCGGTGGTGGCGGAAAAGGAATAAGAGTTGCATATAATGAAGATGAACTAAAAAAAGCATATGAAGTTGTAAAACAAGAAGCAGCAATTTCTTTTAATGATGATAGTATTTACATAGAAAAATTTGTAGAAAATCCAAGACATATCGAAATTCAAGTAATGGCTGATGAACATGGTAATGCAGTTCACTTAGGGGAAAGAGATTGTACAGTACAAAGAAGAAATCAAAAAATGCTTGAAGAAACACCATCAGGAATTGTTGATAGCAAATTAAGAGAAAAAATGGGAGCAGTTGCAGTTAAAGCTGTAAAAGAGGTTGGATATACAAATGTTGGAACAATTGAATTTTTAGTAGATAAAAACAAGGATTTTTATTTTATGGAAATGAATACAAGAATTCAAGTTGAACATCCAGTAACAGAAATGGTAACAGGATTAGATTTAATAAAAGAGCAAATTCGTATAGCTTCAGGAGAAAAAATGAAATATAAACAAAAAGATATTACATTTACAGGACATAGTCTAGAAGCTAGAATAAATGCAGAAAATCCAGAGAAAAACTTTATGCCATGCCCAGGTTTAATAGAAGAATTACATCTTCCAGGAGGAAATGGAGTAAGAGTTGATACAGCTGTATATTCAGGATATAGAGTTCCACAAAATTATGATTCTATGATTGCAAAAGTAATAGTTCATGGAAAAGATAGAAAAGAATCAATTGCTAAAATGAAAAGTGCTTTATCAGAACTTGTAATTTCAGGAATAGAAACAAATAGAGATTTCATATTAAAAATTCTAGACAACGAAAAATTTGTTAAAAATAAATATGATACATCATTTATAGAAAAAGAATTTGGGAAATAAAAGGAAGATAATTAATGAAAAATATAATAAAAAATGTAATTATAGTTTTAATAATTTTACTTATTATAGTTGGCATATTTATGTTTTTTGAAAACAAACCGGATGATAACAAATTAGTATATAGTGATGTTTCAAATGAAAGAATATTAATTGAAAAAAGTATAGCAGGATCAGGAGAATTTTTCTATAAAGGATATATAATTACAGAAAGTGGTAATATATATGAGTATGAATTTAAAGATAGTAATGATATTCTTATAGGAGAAAAAGATATAAACAAAATAAGTGAAAATAAATTGAAATATGTAAATCAAAAGATTGGTAATGTTTCAGAAAAAGATTTAGAAAAATTAAAAGAATTATTACCAACTGTTGAAGATACATACAATAATATTGGAACTAAACTAGATGGACTTGATATATCAATAGATTACTATAATTACAATGCTAATAAACGAATTACAATTTTACAAGATGGATATGAAATAAAGGAAAATTCTAGTATAAATGTACCTGATATATTACAAATATTAAATAAGTATGAGATTAATATAGATAGTGCCATATTTAATATGGTAAGTTAAAAAAGTATAGTGCGATTAAATCTTGATTTAACCGTACTATTTTTTAATGCAAAAAATTTAGCACAAGAAATTGATTAACAAAAATATTGAAATTACATACTAACAATGTTATAATAATTATGTTTACTAATAACCTTGCAATAATTAATAAGGAGGACAATGTATGTCGGAAAGGTTAATTAAATCAGAAGAGTGGATACGGCACAATATAAAAGCAACAGTTTATGTGCCTGTTCCGGGAAGCATGGACAAAGCGGAAGCACCTGCCATGGGAGATAGTCCAATGGAAAGGGATGAAAACATCATGAAATTTGCAGAAGAAATATTGTTTCCTCAATATTTTAGAGCTGCAAATTCAATGATTTATAGCTTTGAGAGCAGTCCTTTACCAACAAGATGGATATACAACCAGTCAATTGTAATTATTCCTCTTGATTGGAATGATTATGGTTGCCTTGGACATGGTGGAAGTATCATAATCGATAATGATTCATCATGTGGATTTAAACATGGCATTTCCGGAAGTTTAGTTTTTGGGGCGATGATGGGATTTAAGGTTATATATACAAAACAACCTACACTCATTTTAGAAAAAATCAAGGAAAGAGTTCCTATGATTAATCAAATGTACCAAACTGATGACAAATGGGCCAAAAACCTTTTTTCTGAATTAACCGGAGAAATCGTCAGCGGTGAAGAATCAAATGAGCTCTTCTGGTTGGACGAAAAAGATCGAAAATATTTTCAGAATGAAATTCTGAAATTTGCTTGGACCTAACAGTAAATGAGAGGGACTTGATGATTAGATAATATCTTTTCACCAAGTCCTTTTCTTTAATAAAAAATATAGGGATTTTAGGACCGCCCCCAAAAAAATTCCTATTGTCATATATAAAGTTTTGGTATAAAATGAAGTCGTAAAAAAGAGAAAAAAGGATGTGCTTAAAATGGAAAAATATGATGTTATTGTTGTCGGAATGGGACCAGGTTCAATATTTTTTGCATATGAAATGATACAACAAAATCAAAATAAGAAAATATTATTAGTAGAACAAGGAAAACGTGTAGAAGAAAGAAATTGTCCAATAGATACAATTGGAAAATGTACAAAATGTAAGCCGTTTTGTAATATTACTAGTGGATTTTCAGGGGCAGGAGCTTTTTCAGATGGAAAATTATCATTATATAACAAGGAAGATGAAGATTTTTATGTAGGAGGAGAGCTACATAAATATGTAGGAGTAGAAGAAACTAAAAAATTAATTGACTATACAGATAAAATATATCTAGAGTTTGGAGCAGATCCAAAACTTGAAGGAACAAAATATAAAAAAGAAGTTGATGAAATCAAGAAAAAAGCAAAAAAAGAAGAGATAACATTAATAGATATCCCAATAAGACATTTAGGAACAGAAAAAGCACACGAATTATATAAAAAGTTAGAAGATTATTTAGAAGAACATAATATAGATTTAATGTTTGAAACAGAAGTAAAAGATTTAATAATAGAAAATAACGAAGCAAAGGGAATAATTGCATATAATATTAAAGAGAATAAACAAGAAGAAATCTATGGAGAAAATATTATAATTGCAGTTGGTAGAAAAGGAGCTAACTGGCTAGTAGATATGTGTAACAAGCATAATATAAAAACAAAAGCTGGAGTAGTAGATATAGGTGTAAGATACGAACTTTCAGATGAAGTAATGAAAGATATTAATAAATATATGTATGAAGGAAAATTTATAGGTTATCCAGGACCATATAAGGATAAAGTTAGAACATTTTGCCAAAATCCTAGTGGATTTGTATCATCAGAAGTATATGATGAAGGTATAGATTTAGTAAATGGACATTCATATAAAGATAAAAAAAGTACTCAAACAAATTTAGCAATTTTAGTATCACATAATTTTGAATATCCTTTTGATAAACCAATAGAATATGGAAGAAATATAGCTAAAAACTTAAACGAACTAGGAGCAGGAAATATAGTTGTTCAAAGATTAGGAGATATTTATAGAGGAAAAAGAACGTGGGCAAAAGAATTAGAAACAAATAAAATAAAGCCAACTCTAAAGTCTGCAGTAGCAGGAGATTTAACATTTGCTTTAGGTTATAGAACAATGACTGACATACTTCAATTTATAAGAAAAATGGATAAAATAGTTGAAGGATTTGCAAATCCAGAAAACTTATTATATGCACCAGAAATTAAATTTTATAGCAACAAAGTAGTAATAGATAAAAATTTTGAAACAAGTGTAAAAGGATTATATTCTATAGGTGATGGAGGAGGAATGACAAGAGGTTTAATGATGGCATCAGCCTCAGGAGTACAAATGGCAAGAAATATAATTAATAAATAAAATACGAGGGGGAAAAATGAAAGAAGTAGAAAATGGAACTATTCTATTAGAAGGAATACTAGCAAATTGGGAAAATAATCAAGGAACGAAAGATGATAGTTATAGAATATTTTTTCCTAAATGTGAAAAGGAAAAAGATATAAATTATGTATTATTTCCTATTTTTAAAAAAGAGGATGATGGAAAATTAAGACTAGAAGTATGGGGAAAATACGATATAAATAAATATGCATTAAAAGAATATATACAAGAAAAAAGAAAAATATTTATAGATGATGAAAAAGAAATAGATTATAAAGATAATAAATATTTTGATATAATAAAGACTTTTGTTAATGTTTTTTATATAGCTCAACAGTTTTTAAAATTACAAGAAAACACACCAGAATACATAGCTACCATAGAATTATTAGATGAAAAAATAGAAGAATATGATAAAGAATTTGAAAATTTATTGAAAGATAAAAATATTAAAAAAATATATATCAAAGAGCAAGAAATAAATGAAGAAAAATTAGAAATTAAAGAAGAAAATGAAAATGTGTCAGAAAAAACAAAAGATGAAGAAGCTAAGAAAGTAAAAGAAGAAAAGCCTTTGTTAAATATGCCAGATGAATATAACAGTACTGTAGAGAATTTTGCTTTTGAAATTAATAATCCAGATGGACTAAAATATGTTTCTGATGCAGCATTAGAAATTGCATTTAGATTAATTAAAGATGGAAAAATTAAACTTAGTTATAAGGAAAAGACAGAAAAAAGCAAATCAAAATTGATTATAAAATCTTCAGTTATAAGTTTTTGCGATTATACAGTAACAACTGAAGAATTATTAGAAAATTTAAGAAACAATCCACAAAAATATTTTACTAAAAAAGAAAATTCATGGGAAATTTCAAGTGATAGGGATATTAATAAAGTATGTCCTAACTGTAAACTTGATAAATGTCCTAAGGTAATGGCAGGATACATATTGTATTTATATGGAAAAGGATTATTACAAGAAAAACTAGAAGAAAGAGAAAAATTTAGAAAAGAAAATCAGGTATATGATAAATTTGACTTTATATGGAATGTAAAAGATGGATTAAAAAATGTATCAGATAAAACATTTGAATTTTGCAAAAAAATAGTTGAAGAAAATAGAGTTTGGGTATCAAATAGACTAACTACTAAAAATAGCGTAAAAATTGAATCTTTATATACATGTGAAGAATACAAAAAATTTAATAATGATATAAAAAAATTAACTAAACCTATTCATGAATTTAATAAAAATTCTAAATTTATTGTGAGACCTAATAATTATGAATTAGATTATTGTGATTCATACAGTTGTAGACTTAATGAATGCCCTTTTGTAATAGCAGGATATATTCAATATTTACAAAAAACTGGCCAAAACGAAAAGATAGAGGAAGATAGAAAATATTACAAGGAACATAAAGAGGAAATTGATAAAAAAATAATAGAACATAAAGAAGAAAAATTAAAAAAGCTTGATGAATCTAAAAATGATTTATTGGAAAAACTAAATGAATTTAATGACAAGGTACCTGATATAGCATCTATTACTGAAGGAATATCAAATAGTTCTCAAACTAATTTTCATTGTATTATAGAAGGTAATGACGAAGAAACAAAAGATAAATTAATATTAAAAATAGCAGAAATACTATTCGAAAAAAAGAAATTAAATTCACCAACAGTAATAAAATTATCAATGCAAAATTTAGCTGCATATAATGCATATAAAACTAGCTATAATATGAATGAGTTTGACAAAAATGGGATTAAATATTGTGTACAAGATGCTATAAGATATACAGAACTAAAAGAAAATACTTTATATATAATAAATGGAATTTCAGAATTTATTGAAGATTATAGAAGAATACAAAGTTCATATGGAGAAGTCAGATTTAAGCAATTTAAGCATATTTTAGAGCTACTAACAAAAATGGAACCTAAAAATTATATAATTATAAATTCTACAGAAAAAGAAATAAATGAATTATTAGATTTAGAACCTAAATTAAAATTTATTTATCAAAATTATATATATAAAGTTAAAGATTTAACATTGGATGAAATATATGAATTATATGTTTCAAAAATAAAGTCAGATTTAATAGATGATGTAAGAGAAAATGGAGAAAAATACAAAAAAGAATTTAAAGATTATGTAAGTTTAAATCAAAAATTTATTCCATTTTCAAGTAGAGAATTAGCTTCATACCTTGCAGATTATAGTAACTCAAAAAATAAAATTGTTTTTCCTGATAATATGTATAAAAAAGAAACAGTAGAAGAAAGTTTAAGAAAAATAATTGGATTGAATTCATTAAAAGAGAAAGTTAAAGAATTTGAAAAATATATGTTATTCCAAATTAGAGCTAAATCTAATGGATTAAAAATAAAAAATGCGAACATGCATATGATATTTACAGGAAATCCAGGAACAGGAAAAACTACAATAGCAAGAATTATGGCAAAGATGTTATTTGATCTTGGTCTTATAAAAGAAAATAAATTAATTGAAGTAGAAAGAAAAGATTTAATAGCTCAATATACCGGACAAACAGCTCCAAAGACAGCAGAAGTAATTAGTAAAGCTATGGGAGGAGTATTATTTATAGATGAAGCATATAGTTTAACAGAAGGAAAAGATTCTTTTGGACTAGAAGCAATAGCAACATTAATAAAAGCAATGGAAGATCACAAAGGAGAATTTGTTGTAATTTTTGCAGGTTATAAAGATGAGATGAAAACATTTATGGATAGTAATCCAGGAATTGCATCAAGGATAGGATATACATTTGATTTCCCAGATTATTCACCTAAAGAATTAGTACAAATGTTTATGTTAAAAATGCAGAATATGGGATTTAAATGTGAAGAAGGAATTGAAAAACTGATAGAAAATATATGTGAATATTATACAAAAAGGAAAGCGTTTGGAAATGGTAGATTTGTAGATAAATTAATGCAAGAAGTAACAATGAAGCATGCATTAAATGATAATGAAGAAATTGATATAATTTACAAAAAAGATATACCTACAATTGAAGAATTAACAGATACAGGTAATAATAATAAAGGAGAAGCTTTAAAACAATTAGATAATATAATTGGAATGGATGTTTTAAAGGAGAGAATAAAAGAATTTGAAGATTATGTTTTATTTCAAAACAAAGCTAAAGCTTTAGGACTAAATTTAAAAGAAACCAATATGAACATGATATTTACAGGGAATCCAGGAACAGGTAAAACAACTATAGCAAGAATCATGGCTAAAATGTTATTTGATTTAGGCGTAATTAAAGAAAACAAGTTAGTTGAGGTAGAGAAAAAAGATTTAATAGCTCAATATATTGGTCAGACAGCTCCAAAAACAGCAGAAGTAATAGATAAAGCAATGGGTGGAGTATTATTTATAGATGAAGCATATAGTTTGACAGATGGAAATAAAAATGATGCAAATGTTTTTGGGCTAGAGGCAATAGCTACACTGATAAAAGCAATGGAAGATCATAAAGGAGAATTTGTAGTAATATTTGCAGGATATAAAGATGAAATGAAAATATTTGTAGAAAGTAATCCAGGAATTGCATCTAGAATCGGATATACATTTGATTTCCCAGATTATACACCTGATGAATTAATACAAATATTCAATTTAAAGATGAAAAACATGGGATTTGCTTTAGATAAAGAAATAGAAGTTGAGCTAAAAAGTATATGCACATATTTTTCTAAAAGAAAAGCATTTGGAAATGGTAGATTTGTAGATAAATTAATGCAAGAAGTAATAATGAAACATGCTAAAAATAAAGATAAAGATATAAAGAAAATTACAAAAAAAGATATACCTACTATCGAAGAATTGAATAATACTAAGATTGAAGAAGAATTAGATATAGAGAAACAGTTAGAAAAAATAATCGGAATGAAAGAAGTAAAAGAAAAAATAAAAGAATTTGAACAGTATGCAAAATTTGTAAAAAAAGCACAAAATAATAAGATAAATTTACCTAATCAAAATATGAATATGTTATTCACAGGAAATCCAGGAACAGGAAAAACTACAATTGCAAGGATAATGGCTAAAATGTTAAGTGATTTAGGAATTATTCATGAAAACAAATTAATAGAAGTAGAAAAAAAGGATTTAGTAGGTCAATATACTGGTCAGACAGCTCCAAAAACAGCAGAAGTAATAGATAAGGCAATGGGTGGAGTGCTATTTATAGATGAAGCATATAGTTTAACAGAAGGAAAAGATTCTTTTGGATTAGAAGCAATAGCAACATTGATAAAAGCAATGGAAGACCATAAAGGAGAATTTGTAGTAATATTTGCAGGATATAAAAAAGAAATGCAAGATTTTGTAGATAGTAATCCAGGAATAGCATCAAGAATTGGATATACATTTGATTTTAAAGATTATGATGAATATGAACTTGCAGAAATATTATATAAAAAAATTGAAAAAGCAGATTTAAAAATAACAGAAGAAGCTAAAGAACCTGTTGCTAAAATAATGAAATATTTTTGTAAAGTAGAAAATATAGGAAATGGTAGATTTACAGATAAAGTATTTCAAGAAATACTTATGAAGCATGCTAAAAATACTAAAGCAAAAATTGATGTAATTGAAGAGGATGATATCCCTACAATAAAAGAAATGACAGAAGTAGTATTTAATGGTTCAGGAATGATAGATCCAACAAGTATTACAAAAGAAACAACCGAAAGAGTAGCAATACATGAAGTAGGCCATGCTTTAGTTAGATTAATTTTATTTGACAATCCAGGAATAATGAGAATTACAATTAATGCTGAAGGAACAGGTGCTCTTGGATATGTATTACATACAACAAATCCGGAAAAGCCTTTAAGGACCAGAACAGATATATTAAATGATATAAAGGTATCTATGGCAGGAATGGCAGCAGAGCAAGTTTATTTAGGAGAATTTTCTAATGGTAATTCATCAGACTTGGAAAATGCTACTAGAAGAGCTAGATATATGATAAGATATTCAGGAATGTCTAGTTTAGGATTTGGGCAAATTTTCAATATACAAGGTGAAATGGAAAAAGAAGTACAAATAGAAGTTAATAAAATTCTAAATGAAGCATTTGAAGGTGCTGTAGAAATCATCAAAGAAAATAAAAAGAAAATGGATAATGTTGTAAAATATTTACTTAAAAATAGAGAAATTACAGAAGAAGAATTTAAAAATAATTTATAATAGAGGTGTTATTATGGAAGAAGAGGTAGAAAACGGAGTAGCTTTATTAGAAGGAATACTACAAAATTGGAAAAATGAAAATAGAGGGAAAGAATATTATATATTCTTTCCTAGATGTGTAAAAGAAAATGGAAGAAATGTTGTATTATTTCCTATTTTTGAAGAAAGCAAAAACAATACTGTAAAACTTAGGGCATGGGGAAAATATTGTCTAGAAACATACACATTAGAAGAATATTTAGATGCAAACAATGAAGTTATTTTAAGTAGTAAAAGGTTAGTAAATTTTAAAAAGAAAAAATACATACAAAATATAGTTGATACATTAAACATTTTTTATGTTGCGCAAAGCTTTTTAAATGTTCCAGAGGAAAGCATTGAATATATTGCAAATCAAGAGCTATTAGAAGAAAAAATAGATGATTTTAAAGAGCATTTTAAATCAATTTTGGCAGATGAAGATTTAGGACCAATATATGGAGTAAAAAAAGCAAAACCAAAGCCAGAGCCAGTAATTGCTAAAATTCCTACAATAGAGATACCTAAAATAGAAGAATTAACAATGAAAAAATTACAATCAAGTATAGCTAAAATAGAAGTAAGAAAATCAGCTCCAACTAAATATATGTTAAAATTAATGGAGAAATTAGGAGATTTATCTAGTACAGTTGGGGATGACAAAAGAATGAAAAATGGCAAAATAAAAGGAACTATAGAAGAATCATTAGCAGATGTTTTATATTATACATGTTCATTAGCAAATACTTATGGAATTGATTTAGAAGAATGTACATATTTAAAAGAAGAAATCGAAAGTAAAAAACACAATAGAAAAAATATGTTTAAGGATTAAAGAACAAAAGGGGCATGATTAAAGTTTTATGACCTTTTAAATAACTTACATGCCCCGTTTTTCCATAGTATAACTTATCTGTAGCTAGCTTTGCTTCGCACAGCTAAGAAATGTTCGTCGCCAAAATTGCTGTGCAATTTTGTGTGAAATTTATTAATATAATAGGGAAGTTCGGAGAACTTTCCTATTATATTAAAATAGTGTCCACTTTTGTTCATTATACAGTAGGAAAATTATACTTTCATATTGTATAAAAGTTGCTTTGCTCCAAAACAAATGGACACTATTTATATAAGAAAAGATAAAATGTTACAATCACTATTAACTTAAGTTTTACTAAAAAAATCAAACCAATCAAAGTATTCAAAAGAAAAAATCATAGAAAGGAGAGTATGACATATTTAATTATAAAATATATCATACATAATGAATATGGAAAAAAACAAGGAAGATAAATTATTAAGTATGCCGGAGAACTTTAATAGTATAGTAGAAAAATATGATTTCGAGTTAGAAAATCCATCAGGATTAAAATTTGTTTCTGATACTGCACTAGAGATTGCATTTAGATTAATAAAAGAAGGAAAAATTGAGCTTGTTTATAAGGAAGGGTCAGAAGAATATTATCCAGAATTAATGATAAAATCTGAACTTATAAATTTTTGTGATAAAAAAATAACATCAGAAGAATTATTAGAAGATATAAAAAATAATGAACAAGATTATTTAACAGAAGAAAATGAATGGGAAGTTGTATGTAAAGCTGATACTATAAATAGTGTTTGCAAAAACTGTTATTATGATAAATGTCCAAAATTATTAGCTGGATATATACTATATTTATATGGAAAAGGCGAATTATCTGAAAAACTAAAGGAAAGAGAAAAATTTAGAAAAAATAATGTTACAAATAATAAATTCGACTTTGTATGGGAAGTAAAAGATGGTTTAAAATTTGTCTCTGATAAAACATATGAATTTTGTAAAAAGCTAGTAGATAATGAAAGTATATGGGTATCAAATGTTCTTACAGAAAACGCAAATGTGCAAATAGAATCTACATATTCATGTGATGAATATAAAAAATTTAATAATGAAATACCAAAATTAACTAAAGGAAATAAAAATTTTTATATTGAAAGAAATACTAATACTGACCTTGATTTTTGTGATGTGTATACATGTAGGTTAGATGAGTGCCCTTTTGTAATTGCAGGATATTTATACTATTTACAAAGAGAAGGCAAATATAAGCAAATAGAAGCTGATAGAAGATATTATAAAGAACACAAAAAAGAAGTAGATAAGCATATCAAGGAAAATAAAAAAGCAAAATTAGGAGAGCTTGATAATTTTAAAAACGACATTTTAGATAATTTCGATGAGATAAAAGAAAAGGTAGAAAATCTAAAATCAATTAGTGAAATAATATCAAATGAATCACAAACTAATTTCCATTGTATAATAGAGGGAAATGACCTAGAAACAAAAAATAAATTAATAAATAAAATTGCTGACTTACTTTTTAAAAAGGGCAAATTAAATTCAGAAGATATTATAAGATTATCTATGCAAAATTTGGCATCATATAATACATATAAAGCAAGTTACGATTTGGATAAAAATGATAAAAATGGAGTTCCTTATCATGTAGAAGAAGCAATAAAATATACTGAATTAGAAGAAAAACGACTATATGTTATAAATGGTATAACAGAATTTATAACAGATTACAGAAAAGCTTTAAATTCTACAGAAGAGCTTAGAGAAAAACAATTTAAACATGTGTTAGATTTACTTACTAAGATGGACTCAGACAATTATATTATTTTAATGGCAACAAAAAAAGAAATTGAAGAATTATTAGCAATTGATCCAAAATTAAGATATATATATCAAAATTATATTTACAAAGTAAAAGATCTTTCACTAGATGAAATTTATGAATTATATATTTCAAAAATAAAATCAGATTTAGTAGATGATTTAAGAAAGCATGAAGAAAAATATAAAAAAGAATTTAAAGAGTATGTAAGCTTAAATCAAAAATTTATTCCATTTTCTAATAGAGAATTAGCTACATACTTAGCTGATTATAGTAATGCAAAAAATAAAATAATATTTCCAGAAAGTATGTATAAAAAGGAAACGGTAGAAGAAAGTTTAAGTAACATAATCGGCTTGGAATCATTAAAGAAAAAAGTGAAAGAATTTGAAAAATATATATTATTCCAAGTAAAAGCAAAGGCAAATGGCTTAAAATTAAAAAATGCTAATATGCATATGATATTTACAGGAAATCCAGGAACAGGAAAAACTACTATTGCCAGAATTATGGCTAAGATGTTATTTGATCTTGGAATAATAAAAGAAAATAAATTAATAGAGGTTGAAAATAAAGATTTAATAGCTCAGTATATTGGACAAACTGCACCAAAGACAGCAGAAGTAATAAGTAAAGCAATGGGAGGAGTATTATTTATAGATGAAGCATATAGCCTAACACAAGGAAGTACAGAAGGAGGAAATACATTTCGGACTAGAAGCTGTAGCAACACTTGTAAAAGCTATGGAAGATTATAAAGGCGAATTTGTAGTAATATTTGCTGGATATAAGGACGAGATGAAGTCATTTATAGATAGTAATCCAGGGATAGCCTCAAGGATTGGTTACACATTTGATTTCCCAGATTATACACCAAATGAATTAGTAGATATATTTATGTTAAAGATAAAAAATATGGGATTTAAATGTGAAGATGGTGTAAAAGAAGTAGTAGAAGGCATATGTGAATATTTTTCAAAAAGAAAAGCATTTGGAAATGGTAGATTTGTTGATAAATTAATTCAAGAAACTATAATGAATCATGCTATAAATGATGATGAGATAGATGTAATTTATAAAAAAGATATTCCAACAATAGAAGAGCTAACTGATACAGGTAATAATGTTAAAGGTGAATCATTAAAGTTATTAGATGATATAATTGGGATGAAAGAATTAAAAGACAAAATTAAAGAATTTGAGGATTATGTAATATTTCAGAATGAGGCAAGAACTGCTGGTATTAATTTAGTAGAAAATAATATGAATATGGTATTTGTAGGAAATTCTGGAACAGGAAAAACTACGATTGCAAGAATTATGGCAAAATTATTATTTGACTTAGGAGTGGTAAAAGAAAATAAATTAATAGAAGTTTCGAAGAAAGATCTAATTGGTCAATATGTTGGACAGACAGCTCCAAAAACTGCTAAAGTTATAGAAAAAGCAATGGGAGGCGTATTGTTTGTAGATGAAGCTTATAGCTTAACAGAAGGTAAAGATTCATTTGGATTAGAAGCTGTAGAAACATTATTAAAAGCAATGGAAGACCATAAAGGAGAATTTGTAGTAATATTTGCAGGTTATAGAAAAGGAATGCAGGATTTTATAGATAGTAATCCAGGAATAGCCTCAAGAATTGGATATACATTTGAATTCCCAGATTATAATGAATATGAATTAGCAGATATTTTATACAAAAAGATGGATAAATGCGAATTACAAATAAATGATAAATCAAAAGAAAGTATTGCAAAAATAATGAAATATTTTTGCAATGTGGAAAATATTGGGAATGGAAGATTTGTAGATAAAGTATTACAAGAAATATTAATAAAACACGCAAAAAATTACAAAGACAATATAAAAGAAATTAGAGAACAAGATATACCAACTATTAAAGAAATGATAGAAGTAGTATTTAATGGTTCAAATATGACAGATCCAAACACAATAACAAATGAGATAAGAAAAAGAGTGGCTACACACGAAGTTGGACATGCTTTAGTAAGATTAGTTTTGTTTAAAAAGCCAGGAATAAAGAGAATTACAGTAAATCCAGAAGGAGATGGAACATTAGGATATGTATTACATAGTACAGATCCAGATAAACCAATAAAAACTAGAACTGATATATTAAATGATATAAAAGTGGAAATGGCAGGAATGGCAGCAGAACAAGTTTATTTTGGTGAATTTTCAAATGGAAATACTTCAGACCTAGAAAATGCAACATTCAATGCCGAAAATATGGTAAAATCTTATGGAATGTCAAATCTAGGATTTGGACAAATAAAAAATCCGGAGAATGAAATGGAAAAAGATATTCAAAAAGAAGTGAACCAAATTTTAAATGATGCATTTAATGATTCAGTAGAGATAATTAAGAATAATAAAAAGAGGATGGATAATGTTATAAAATATTTATTAGAGAATAAAGAAATTACAGAAGAAGAATTTATTAAGAATTTAGAATAATAAGTAAAAGCAAAATGATTGAGTAGTAATAGGAACTTATATATAAAATATAATTAAAAAAAGAGTGTTCATTTTTTAAAATTAAACAAATGAACACTCTTTACCAAAAATAAAGGAGTAAACTATGAGCAAAGTTGCAAATATGCTTAATCTGGTAAAAATATTAGAAGATGGTAAAAAGCATACTATAAATGAATTAGCAAAAGAACTAGAAGTTTCAGAAAGAATGATAAGACAATATAAACAAGAATTAGAACAGGCAGGAATTTATATAAAAGGTGTGCAAGGAATTAATGGAGGATATATTTTAGATGATATAAAAACAAATATAGATATAGGTCTGACAGATGAAGAAATATATTATTTAAAAAATATTGCTAAAGATAATTATGAAAAAGAAATAGTAGAAAAAATATATAAAGCATATATAAATAATGCTAATAAGAAAAATAGTAAAAAAATAGAAAGAATCTATCCAGAATTTACAGAAATATATAAAGATTTTAGAAAAGCAATAAACGGAAAAAATAAAGTAAAGATAAAATATTTTTCGGTAAATTCAGGGAAAACGGAAAGAATCATTCATCCAGCAGAATTATTTGATTATATAAATGATTGGTATGTTGCAGCTTTTTGTGAACTTAGAAATGAGATAAGACTATTTAGATTAGATAATATTAGTAATTATAAAATATTAGATGAAAAATATGAAAAAGAAATTGATTTAAAAAAATAAATAATAAACTGACGAGAATACTTCCTCTTTATGTGATATAATTTTCACATAAGGAGGAAATTTTTATGTATGAATATATAATATTCGACCTAGATGACACATTATCAGACAATATAAAAAATGTACAAGGCGCTTTTAAAACAATAGTAAAAGATAATTATACTGAAAATGAATTTTATAGATTTTATAATATAGATCAAAAAATCTGGACAGAAAGAGCAGAAGGTTTAATAAAAAATCCAAGAGAAGGAATGACAAGAGATGAGGTTACAGAATGGATTAGAGCTCAAAGATTTATTAAGTATTTTGGAAATATAACATATAACCAAGCAGTTAATTACAATAATTTATATGTAGAAGGATTAAAAGAAAAAGTAGAGCCAATCAATGGTGCAATAGAAATATTAGAATATCTTAAAGAAAAAGATTACAAAATAGTAATAGCAACTAATGGGCCAAATGATGCTTTACCTACAAAATTAAATAAATTAAAAATAGATGATTTTATAGATGTAACATTTGCCGCAGATGAATGTGGAAATATGAAACCACATACACATTTTTATAAAGCATTATTTGATAAAATAAATTATCACAACAAAGAAAAAATGTTATTTATAGGTGATGAATTAGACAAAGACATAAAAGGTGGAAATAAAATAGGTATAGATACATGCTGGTTTAATAACAAAAACGAGGAATGTATAGAATTTATACCAACATTCGAAATACATGATTTGATGGAATTAAGAAAGATATTATAACAAAGGAGGAGCTAAAATGGAAGAAATAGTATTTGTAACACATAATAAAGGAAAAATTGCATCAGCCCAAAAGCAATTAGAAGGAGTAAATGTAAAAATATTTGAATATGATTTAGATGAACCTAGAAGTGATGATATAAGATATATTTCTAAAGTAAAAGTGGAAGAGGCATATAAATTAGTAAAAAAGCCTTGTATATCTTTAGATTGCGGATTTTGGATAGAAGAATTAAATGGATTTCCAAGAGCATTTGTAAATTTTTCATTAGAAACATTAGGATTAAAAGGAATATTAAAATTAATGGAAGGAAAGAAAAACAGAAATTGTAAATTTACAGAATGTTTATCATATTATGATGGAAAAGAATTACATCAATTTATGGGAGAAAACAAAGGAAGATTATCTGAAGAAATTCTAGGAGAAAATACAAATGAAAAATGGTCAGATTTATGGTATATCTATATTCCAAGTGGATATGATAAAACATTAGCACAAATGACAAAAGAAGAAAGAGCAACAAGAAAGAAATATGAAAGTAAAAATGCAATGAAAATATTTGCTAAATGGTATTTGGAAAGAGAAGACACAGTGATAAATAAAAAATAGATGAATTAAAAGAGAGGGATGTTATGAGAGCTAGTTTTTATGCAAGCACAGCTTGTTATTTGGTAAAGGAAGACAAAGTTTTATTAATAAAATTTAATAAAAAATGGGGACAAGTATATGCACCAATAGGTGGCAAAATGGAATATGGAGAAACTCCAACAGAATGTGTAATAAGAGAATTTAAAGAAGAAACAGGTTTGGAACTAAAAAATCCAAAACTAAAGGGAATATCATATTGGAAAGATAGCACTGAAGGAATAATATTTATATATGTAGCAGAAAACTTTGATGGAGATTTGCAAGAATCAGAAGAAGGAAGGTTAGAATGGATAGATATTAAAGAGCTAGATAATATTAAACAATTTGATATGAATACAAAATTTACAAAATATGTTTTTGAAGATGGAATGTTTGAAGGCAAATTTATCTTGGATGATAATGCAAAGGTATTGGAGTATAAGATTAGGAAGATGTAAAAGTAAAGAAATAGAACAAGCCAAACTTTACATAATTGACATTTTTCGGAATTTTTTTTATAATAATGGAGTAGACTTTGTTGTATGATTCATATAGGAGGACAATTTAATGACACACATTATGACAGAAAAACTTCATTGGGTATTTTTTATTGACAAGGAAGGTAAGATAAAATATTACCTTGGAGATCAGGACAACAAAAGAATTAAATGTCCTAAATTGGTCGATCTTACAGGTGAAGAGAAAAGATCTTTACGGTTAGAAAAGATTTTCATTGAAGAAGATAAAGATGGTAAGAATACTTATGCATCCTTATATTCTGCACAGGAGAGTAAGTGTAAAATGCTTATAACTGCTCCGCTGTATATTAAGGAAGGAAAAAAGACCTTCTATAGATGCGGAACATATACAGAAATGGATTCACCTGAAGAAATCAGAAGAATTAATGAGATAGTCTCTGGCTTAATTCTGAATGAAAAAATATACAAAGAAGGGAATTATGTTAAGAACATCTTATAAGTTTGAAACAAATATGGGTAATAGTTATATTAAACTATTGCCCATATTTGTTTTGTAAAGAATTACTGCCGTCTGTGCAATTGTGAATTTAATATAGACGGTATAAATATTATTTGATATAGTATAATAAATATTAAGCGCTGATTAGCAATGGTTCCTAAGACCAGTGTCTAAATTTCAGATATAAGAAAGGAAATACTATGATTAAAAATTTAGTATTTGATATTGGTGGAATTCTATTAGATGATGGAAAAGAAAATTTAATGAATTTCCTAGAAGTATCAGAAGAATATGTAAAAAAGATATATAAAATTGTATATGGAAGCAAAGAATTTAGGCAATATTTAGTAGGGAGAATACAATTAGAAGAATGTATAAAAGGAGCTATTCAAAAAAATCCAGAACAAAAAGAATGTATAGAAAAGCTTTTATCAAAAGAAAATTTACCAAAGACAATGCCAATAAAAAATGATATATTAAATGTATTAAGAGAACTTAACAAAAAATACAATATATATTTCCTTTCAAATTTAACAGAAGACACATATTTATATATAAAAAATATATTAGAAGAATTTGATGGTGGAATATATTCTTTTAAAGCTCATGTCTGTAAGCCAGATACAGAAATATATATAAAATTAATAAAGGAATATAATCTAAAAAAAGAAGAAACAATATTTTTTGACGACAGGCAAAAAAATGTGGATACCGGAAACAGTTTAGAAATAAAGAGTATAAAATTTAATAATATAGATGATATAATAAACGCAATTTAATAAAAACAAAAGAAATTTGTCAGAAAATGTGTTATTTACCAAAAAATACAAGGAAAAATGAAAAAAATATAGAAAAGTTAATATGGAGGGTATTTATATGGTAAGACTAGAGAAAATAGAAGGACAATATTTTTACGAATATATGGAAATGATTAAAGAATGGAGAGAAAGTAACACAGGCATAACACCAGATATATTAGAAATGCCTTGTGATAATATAGAAGATTATAAAAAAATAATAGAAACAGCACAAAATACAGAAAAAGGATTACATGAAGACAGAGATTGGTATATGAATGCATACTATTTTTTAGCAATAAATGATCAAAATAAATTAATTGGTGCAGGAGAAATAAGATGTAATTTAACACAACTAGGAAAAGATACATTAGGAAATATAGCATATGGAGTACGTCCATCAGAAAGACAAAAAGGATATGGAAAAGTAATAGCAAACATGCTAGTTGCAAAGTGTAAGGAATTAGGAATGGAAGAAATTGTTGCATGCCATTATATAGAAAATGAAGCATCAAGAAAAGTTTTAGAAAGTGTTGGAGCAATTCCTACAGGAGTATTACAATCAGAATATTCTGGCAAAAAAATTAAAAGATACATAATTAAATAATACGAAAGGAGAAAAAATTGGATTTTATAAAAGCAAAAGAAGAATTTAAGAATTATCTAAAAGACTATGATGCAGAAAATAGTAGTGTTAAATTAAAAATTGTTCATACATATCATGTAGTTGATTTTAGTGAATACATAGCAAAATCACAAGGACTTGATGAAGAAAATATAGAGCTTGCTAAATTAATTGCACTTTTGCATGATATAGGAAGATTTGAACAACTAAAAGAATTAAATGATTTTTCTGATACTAAAGGAATAGATCATGCAGACTTAGGTGTAGAAATTTTATTTAATAAAAATTTGATTAGAAATTTTATAGAAGAAGATAAATATGACAAAATAATTAAAGTAGCAATAGCAAATCATAATAAATACAAAATTGAAGATGGATTAACAGATTTAGAAGTAATGCATTCTAAAATTATAAGGGATGCAGACAAATTAGATAATTTTAGAGTAAAAAAAGAAAATGATTTTCAAAGCAATTTTCCAGGATCAAAAAATGTAGAAAATATAGCTTATGAAAAAATATCTGACAAAGTATATAATGATTTTTTGAATCATCAATGCATAAAATTAATTGACAGAAAAACTCTTTTAGATTTTTGGATATGTATATTAGCATTTATATATGATTTTAATTTTAAAAGTTCATTTCAATATATAAAAGATAAAAATTATATAGATATTTTAGTTGATAAGATAGAATATAAAGATGAAGAAACAAAAGCAAGAATGGAAAAGATAAGGAAATGTGCTAAAGATTATATTGATATGAAAATAGAAGAATAGAAATATGGATATTCTGAAATAAGCGAATAGAGGAGTATTAAGTATGAAAGTATCACTTATACAAATGGAATCAAATGGAACAAGAACAGAAAATGAAGAAAAAGCAATAAAATTAATAAATGAAGCAATCTCAGATAAGACAGATATTATTTGCCTATCTGAGTTGTTTTTTTACTGGGGAGAAGATTATACAAAAGGATATTGTAATATAGAAGATATAAAAAAATATCAAAAAATCGCCAAGGAAAATAATGTAAATATCATATTAGGAAGTGTAGCTTTAAAAGATACTAAAACAAACAAAACAACTAATACATGTTTTGTATTAAATAGAAAAGGAGAAATTGTTTGCAGGTATGATAAGAAATATATGTATAAAGTAAACAAGGAAAACTTAAAAGTAGATGAAACAGAAGATACAATACCTGGTTCGTTAGATGGAATATTCGAGATTGATGGAGTAAAAATGGGTGTAGGAATTTGTTTTGACTTAAGGTATCCAGAATATTTTAGAAGTTTAATAAAACAAGGCGCAGAAATAATATTTTTACCTGCGCATTTTAGAGAAGCAACTGGAAAACTAGCATGGGATATATTAACAAAAGCAAGAGCAATAGAAAATCAAGTATATTTTTGTGCAGTAAATCAAACAGGAAAAGGAAATTGTGCAAATACTAGAGTAATTTCATATGATGGTGAAATTTTAAAAGAAATAGGAAAAGAAGAAGGTATTATAACATATGATTTAGACTTAGAAGCAGAAAGAAAATTTAGAAGGGAATTACCAGTATTAGAGCAGATATAGAATACTTGATTATGCAGAAAATGCAAAAGAAATAAGAAATTCTCTAAAACTTAATACGATATAGAACAATTGAAGAAGTATACATAAAGTAATATAATATAAATATAGCAACAAAGGAGGAGTCTTATGGTAAAAACAATAATCGAATGTATTAAAAGATGGCGGGTAGAAAGGTTGACGAAACCATATAAAATAAGCCAGAGAGAACTTGAAGTGCTTATAAAATATGGTAGCAGTTACAATTCTTTTACAAGCCTGATTGATTCAGCAGGCGAGAGAATAAGTAAAAATTACTCTTTCTGCAATGCTGAATCAACATTCGATGAAGAGCGAATTGTATTCGCTCTAGAACGAAAATGGTGCTTTTAAAGCACCGTTTTTCTTGTGATATGAAAAATTGCTAGATTTTTACGTATACAACAAGATTAAGTTACCTATGCCTGTGCAATTGCAAAGCAATCTGTATATTTGGAGAAGCCACTTTTTATAGAAAAGAAATAAGCACTAACGTTGAATTTATGTTAACACTATGCTATAATATATATGTGTTTTATTTGAAAGCGAGGTAGATAGACATGAGAATAACAAATAAAACAACAAAACCGGTAGGAATTTTCTATTACGGGAAAGGAGTAGTTATCGAATCTGGAGAAAGTTTCGAGATTTCTTCTGAGCGGATAGGTGATTCCATTACAGTTCGATCAGAACTTGGAGAAGTTTCGCTTTTTCGAAAATTCGATGAAAGAATTGTAACCGAGATTGGCAAGCTAAGAGCCTCGATTGGCAAATTACCTATGGATGTAATTATTCACGAGTAAATTGCCATTAACAAGCCACCCAGCTGGGTGGTTTTTTTGTTGTTAAACAGGAAAATGTTATACCATAGAAAATTTCTTTGACATTTTCGTGGTTGAACATTTTTAGTTATGCGGAACAAAGCAAGATATTATAAATAGAAACAAGGGGATTACGCTGTTTTTTGTTGTATAAAAATATTGCAATAAAAAAACTGTAATGATAAAATAATTTCAGAATAACTTAAGAAAAAATGGTGATAAATTTGAAAATTACTGAAGTAGATAAAGAAACTAAAAAATCAAAGAAAGATTATATATTACCTATAGCAAGTGCCGGAATAGGT
The DNA here is from genome assembly GCA_944392175.1 of uncultured Clostridia bacterium. Classification (GTDB taxonomy): domain Bacteria; phylum Bacillota; class Clostridia; order TANB77; family CAG-508; genus Merdicola. The sequence continues at coordinate 11,372 of CALXVT010000011.1, read as the reverse complement.
TTAGGACTAACTTGTTTCCTTATGAAAACAGGAGTAGTAAATTATAATAATTTTATTGATTTAGATACTGTCGGAAAAGCCATAGATAATATACCAGTTCTTAATTCACTACCAGGATATACAGATATGGTATTGAAAATGACAAAAGGTGTATTAGATACAGTAGGATTGCAAGGAATTATTTTAGCTTCTAAATCATTAAATCTCGCAAAAGAAGTAATACAGCCAATAAAAGATAGTGAAAAATTCAAGAATAGTAAAATACATCATGTAATACAAAATGTTAAAAAAATGGGTGGTAAAGAAGAAAAAGAAACAGAACAGGATGATAAATATAAAAGTTCAAAGGCATTTTTAAATTTAGCAAAAAACGCATTAGGTATCGGTGCAAGAACATTTTTAATAGCGACACATCAAATAGATTATAATGCAGTATTTGATTTTTCTAAATTACCACATAAATTTGCAAAAATAGCAGATGTTGCTAAAAACATAGATATGAATAAGGTTTTAATAGGAATAGATACAGTAAAATCAGTTGGAAGTTTTGTAAAAGGGAGAATTTCAGAAAAGAAAGAAGGAAATATTCCACTAGTTAATTTTAAAGGGATATTACATAATATTGGAGAGTCCATGAAAAATACAGCTAAATTTCCAACTATAAAAACGTTACAAAGTATTGGAAAAGAGATGGAAGCTCCTAGTATTGAGATGGAAGCGTCTGCAAGAAATAAGGGAGAAAGATAAAACACTTAAGAAAGAGGTAAAAGAATGTTAGAATTTGGAGATATAATTACTTTAGAAAACGGAAAAAAGTACTTGGTGGCAGGAACATGCAAGTATAATGATAAAAATTATGTGTATCTTGTAAATACAAAAGAACAAACCAATGTAGTTCTAGGAATTGTTGAGAATGATGATTTACAAGAAGTAACAGATGAAGAAGAATTTAAACAAGTAATGCCATTAATTTTGGATAATGTAGATATGAGCATTTTTGATGATGGAGGAGAAAATGAATAGTAGTGCATGTGCGGAAGTATATCAAATAATTCAGTATTTGCCAGAAGAAGAGTATAGATTGATTTCTAAAGAAAAAATAGATTATATCAAGAAAAACATGGATAAAAATTTTAAAAAGATATGTACTTTTAATACAAATATTGATGATATAAAATTATCGGATGAAGCAAACGAGATACTTTTAAGTTTATTTTACAATGATATAGCTAATGAAAAACAAAAAAAGCAATTAGAGGCATTTTTATTGAAAAAGGAGCAGGAAAATTTAAAGAAATTTGATGAAAGAGAATTTTTTGCAAGTAAAAATGCATCTACTAATAGTTCTAGTGTTGCCGGTCAAGGTATTATTGGAGAGGATGAGTTTAATAGTGGTATTGTTGCCGGTCAAAATACTAGTGGAGGAAACGAGTTTAATAGTGCTTGTGCTGATGGTCAGAATATTAGGAAAGAAAATGAACTTAATAATGGTAGTGTAGCCAGTCAAAATATTGGTGGAGAAAATGAATTTAATAATGAAAGTTTAAAAACAGAAGAATCTAATGAAAAACAGTTAATTGCAATTAATGAAAATTCATGGAATTATAAGATTAAAAAATTTATTAATAAGATATTAGAAAAACTTAGAATAAAGAAAAAGTAATTCGAAATATTGTATGTCAGATTACGTGATTTTATATGATGAAATAGGAAAGTGTATAGTGTGAAAATAATAATTTGTTTTATATATGATTGAACAGGAATTGTTTAATTTTTATTTAATTTTGTGGGAAAATATTGGAGGTTTATAGGAGGTACTAATGAAAGTAAATAGAACAAGAAGAGTAAAAGAAATGTATATGAGAGGTACGATTAAGGTTAATAAATATATACAAAAAATAGATGAGTTAAATGCTTATATAACTATAAAAGAAATGGAAGAAGTAGAAGAAAAGAATTATTTACATATAAATGGAAACGAAATATGTAATATGGATAAAGGTTGTGCAGTTATAGAATATACACCATTAGATGAGAATTATAATGTAAGAGCTTTTATGAATAATAATTATGAAATTGTTTTATATTACATAGATATGACTTTAAAAAATTATGAAAAAGATGGAGAAGCATATTATGAAGATTTATATTTAGATTTATATTATGAAACTCCATTTGGAACTGGAACAGGATATTATATGAGACCAGATGATGCAGAAGAATTAGAAGCAGCGTATAATAATGGAATAGTAAGTAGAGAAGAATGTGATTTGGCATGGAATACTTTTACAAAACTAGAAGAAGAACTTAAAAATAAGCAGAATAAGTTTATTAATAGAGGAATTAAGGACTATGTGAATTATAAGATTTATGGGAAGGTGTAGAAAAAGAATAGAAATAGTTTAGAAACAATATAGAAATGTTTGAAAAATGAGAATGGATATTTATATAAACAGAATAAAAATCCCAGATGTAGTTTTTTACATCTGGGATTAATTTACGATTTAATTTAGTGAGTAGGAATAGATAAGACAATAATCGCCCACTACGTGGTTACTAAATATATTTAAAAATATTTTCTGGATATAGTATTTTATTGTGATTTTTAAATTCGTCTATATCAATCCATGTTGAACCATATTCACCTGCATCATCATTTATTATATATTTATCTTTATATTCTTCGTCTGGAATTTCTATAGAATATAAGAATACAATTTCATGACATGGATTTCCTTTATATGTAAAAATGTTTTCTTCAACACCTAAAAATTCTTTAATATTTATATGTGCATGTATTTCTTCTAAAAATTCTCTTTTTAAGGCTTCACTACTTGTTTCTGCGAATTCAATGCCTCCGCCTAAAGCTCTATAAAACACTTCGTTTTTTACTTTGTCAAATCCTTTTCCTACTAATAATTTGTTATCTTTAATAGCTATTCCTAAAACAATTGGTCTTATTTTATTTGGTTCGTTCATGATATCACTCCTTATTAAAATATAAAAATAGTTTAGCATAATTAATAGGTATAAACAATAATAATGTGCAATATTGCAGAGATAAAAGTTATTATTATATAATATGTAAAAAAATAGGAGAAAACAAAATGAAAAGTTTGGAAGAATTTGATATTAAAATAATTTTAAAAGAGTTACACAAAAATTATGAATTTTTTTATTCTGAAGCAGATTTACAATTTAAATTGGCATGGAAAATAAAAGAATATTTAAATAATAGTAATATAGAAATAATTTTAGAATATCCAAATGATGATAAAAATAAAAGAAGTCATACAGATATTTTTCTTGTAGAAGGAGAAAAATTTTTACCAATAGAATTGAAATATAAAACCAAAGAAATAAAAAACATAGAAAGTTTAAAATATAATGGTATAGAAAAAAGTTTAATCAATAATTTGAAAAATCAAGGTGCTAAAAATAATGGTTGTTATGGATATGTGAAAGATATATCAAGAATAGAAAAATTGTCAGATAATGATTGTCAAAATTTCATAAAAGGATATGCAATTTTTATAACTAATGATAAATCATATATTAAAGAGCCTAGATGTTCAAATGGAGAAAAACCAGAGTATATAAATTTTAGTATACATCAAGGCAGAGAACTTGGGAAAAAAGCAGAAGAATTAGAAAATAAAAAAATTGTATGGAAAAATAAACCGAAAAACATATTAACATATGCTGATAAAGAAAATGGTGTTTGTATAAAAAATAAATATGAACCTTTTAAATGGAGATATTATGATGAGTCCTTAAAAGAAATATTGTCTGTAAATGAAATTAAGGACGATGGGAATAGTACTTTTTATTTACTAATTACAGAAATTAAATAGAATAAAAAATGAAAGTTGTGATAATTATGGAAAGATATTCAAAAATATTAGATAAAGATAAAAGAGAAATTGTTTTACTAATTGGGAATGGTTGCAAATGGAGTAAATGCAAGTTTTGTAATTACCATTTAGATAGAAATAATGTAGAAGAGGAGCAATATCGAATTAATAGTAAGGCTTTGGAGAATGTGACCGGAGAATTTGGCGTGTTAGAAGCAATAAATTCAGGAAGTATATTTGAATTAAATGAAAGAAGTTTTAATAAATTAATTGAAGTATGCAAGCAAAAGCAAATTAAAAGATTAATTATAGAAAGTCATTACATGTATAAAAAACAAATAGCTGAATTAAGAGAAAAATGTGAAAAATTAGGAATAGTTTTACAAGTAAAAGGTGGAGTAGAGACTTTTGATGCAGACTTTAGAGAGAAGGTTTTGATGAAAGGATTTGGATATCCGACTTTAGAAGAATTGAAAGAAACATTTGATGTGGTAAATTTATTAGTCGGAGTTAAAGGTCAAAATTTAGAACAAATAGAAGCAGATATTAAAACAGGTATAGATAATTTTACTAGAGTTTGTGTTAATTTATATAAAGAGATGGATGATATTATGCCAGCTGATGAAAAACTAAAAGCTAGATTTATGAAGGAAATCTATCCTTTGTATAAGAATTTTGAAAATGTTGATATTTTAGTTGAGAATACGGATTTTGGAGTTGGGTAGTAGAGGAAAAGTGTTGATAACGAATATTAGTAATATAATATTCAAAATAAATTTATGTTGAGAAGGTGGAATAATGGAGATGAAGATATTTCATAAAATAAAAGAAAAATTACATGACTTAATAGTAAAAATAACGACTTGGTATTGGGCGGAATAAGAAATAGAGAAAATGTATAAATTTTCTGGAAAAACAATGTTATGTGATATAATACTTAAAAAATAATAAAATATTAGATAAAATAATACAAAGTAAAAGGTGATATTATATAAAAAAATTATCTTTAAGAACAAACAAAGTTTCAAAAAAAATTGATTTTTTTTTGAAAAAGAACAGAAAAAAAGAAAAGGAGAAATTTGATAAATGATGTAGATTATATATTTTTTAGGGAATAATTAATTTTAATATTGAAATTTTATATAATTATTATTAGAATTTGAAATATTTGATATTATAAGAATATAAAAATTAGATAACAGCGTGATTTTATATTGATATAACTTGAATTTGAATGTAACTGCATGAGAATAGTAATTAATTTATTTGAAAATGGTTTATTAAGTGATGATGCATATAAATTATGCTAAAAAGAAAAAATTAAAAAATGTAGAATTATTTAATAAATATGTTAATCTTGAAAATTAAAAAAGTATTTATATAAATAGTTATATAAAATAAATGCAAATAGGAGTGAATTGATATGAAGATGGATGAAGTAGATAAAGAATTAAAAGAATTAATTGACGATGGTATTAAAATTTTTGAAAGTCTAAGATCTGAAGAATTAAAAAAATTTATTTTAAATTATGAAACATGGTATAGTAAAAGTATATTGTATATTAAAAAATTTAATAATAATAGATTAGATGATTTTAGGACATTATATAAATTGGAGAAGAGAAAAGATATAACATATTCTACATATACAATTTCTGATGCATTAAATGGAATTAGTGTACCTAGTAGAAAAATAAAACCGTCAAGTGCGTATTCTAAAGTTCTACAACAAGTTAATATTTTAAAAGCTACTAGAGAAATACTTAAGTCTAAAATTTACCAAATTCAAGAACTCTTGCAAGCAGATATATTTGATAATGAATTGAATAGTGCAAAAGAATTAAATAAAAAAGGATTCTACAGAGCAGCGGGAGCAATTTGCGGAGTCGTTTTAGAAGAGCACTTTTCCAAAATTATAGAAAATCATAATATAAAGATTAATAAAAAGAATCCAACAATAAACGATTACAATGATGAATTAAAAAGTCACTCAATTATAGAAATTCCCACGTTTAGGCATATTCAATTATTAGCAGATATTAGAAACTTATGTGACCACAAAAAGGATAATGACCCAACTAAAGAGCAGATTGAAGATTTAATAAATGGAACTGATAAAATAATTAAGACGGTATTTTAAAAGAGAAGATATTAATTTTATATAAATATAAGGATAGAAAAAATATAAAGTGTTTCTCATAACCCGAAGGTCGTAAGTTCGAGTCTTACCCCCGCAACCAAAGTTATATCGTTACAGCTATCTAAGTTGTAGCGATTTTTTATATTTTCCAATTAGTTTACAATAATGCTTAAAAATGGCATTATTATGTAGAATTGGGGAAAAGTTGGGGAATAAATCCTCAAAAAACATTGATATTTCTAATAAATTTTCAGTAAAAGACTATGGGAAACCTAATTTTATATTTAGTAGTCTTTTACTTTTTTTATCGTGAAAAATTTAATGACTTTTTACATCACTTTAGTGAAATTTGAAAAAAGATTTTAGACTAGTTTTTTTGTAGTAGCAAGTTTTGTAATACATTTCCTGCCTTTCTATTATGAGAAATAATAGGGTGTACATAGAAATTAAATGTTGTTGTAATTTGTGCATGACCTAATCTTGCTGCTACAACTGCTACATCAATATTTTGTGATATTAAAAGTGTAGCATTTGTGTGTCGTAATCCGTGAAAGTTAATTACAGGTAGTCCTATTTGTGCTACATATTTTACAAACCATTTGCTAATTGTAGAAGGGTGCATAGGTTTGCCGTCAGCTTGTATAAATAACCTATTAGAATTCGTCCATAATTCGCCATAGAATGATTTTTGTTCATCATACCATAACTTATATTCTTCAAGCAAAGAAACGACAAAATCAGGAATTGCTACTTCTCTAATAGAACTTTCTGTTTTAGGTGTCTTAGTAAATACACCTTTGTCTGCTAAATATTGACTAGAACGATTTATACTTACTATACCAGTTTTGAAATCTACATCTTGCCATTCTAAGCCCATAAGTTCACCAAGTCTTACACCAGTAAATATTGTTAAGATGATTGCAACTTTGTATTTAATTTGTTCTTCACCAAGTTCTGTTAGATTTTCTAGTAGTATTTTGCATTGTTCATCATCGTAATATCTTCTTTTAGGTTTCATTGCTTTCGGTGGTTGAACTCTTTCTGCTGGATTGGATACAAGTAATTGCCAATATATAGCTTTGTGTAGCATTGCACGAAGTAGTCTGTGATGCTCTAATATTGTTTTACCAGATAAAGGTTTTAAAGTTTTCTTACCATTGTTACTTTTCTTCCTAACTAATTGTGTATCTCTACTTAATAAATCATAAAATTGCATAATATCTGTAGGTTTAATCTTATTAATATAGAAATGTCCAAAATAGGGAAGAATTCTTGTTTCTAACATTCTGCAATATCTTTTATATGTTGAAGGAGCAAGTTCTTTTGAACCATAATCTCTTTTCCATATTTCCGTGAATTCAGAAAATTTAAGAGATTTTCCTTCAATTACAAGACCGTTTTGAACATCAGCAACAAATTTAGCAAGTTCTATTTGAGCATCTTTTTTAGTTCCGTGTATTGTTTTTGTATGCTTAATTAGCTTTCCATTTAGATCATAACCATTTGTACATACTAACCTGTAACTATCTTTTCCTCTTTTTTCAATACTCCCAGCCATTACCTTTTTCACCTCCTTTCAGGCATACCTATGGGTGGGAGAGGATTATTATTAATAATTTAACTTTTTTCTATAAGATTAATTATATGTAATATATTTTTAATATCAGATTCTTTTCCAAATATATATTTGCTCATTAAGTGGTTTTGAAAAATATTATATTTTATAATATCATTTATACTTAAATTAATAATTCCATTTGAGTTAGGCTTTATATGGCAAATGAGATATTCATCTTTAACATTTTGAGCTTGCATAATAATTGCCAAATGTGGATTTATAGGAAAACAAATATCGTTAAAACCTAATTCAAAATGAAAGAAAGGTTCATTAGAAATAATAAAACCTAAGTCATTAGAATTAGTAGCAATATAAATATTATAATTATAAAAAAAAGAAATAGCTTTTTTATATGTTTGAGGAATAGAAATGATATATTTTAATTGTTCTACTTTTGCTAATTCTTCAGGAGAAATATCTAAAGGATAATTAGCACACTCTTTAATCCCAAGACTATTAAGCCAATTGGTTGTTTGAGTAGTAATTGTTCCTAGGATTCTTCTATATCCACTTGTACGAATAGATAAGGTTCTCAAAAATATAAAAAAAGTGGATAAAAATCCTTCATCTTTAATCAATGAAAAATCATTTTCTATTTTATCTAAATATTCAGACATATTATTTTCTAATTTAGAAAAAGTTTCTTCAATAAATTGTGGATTATCAAGTATTTTTTTATAATTGATGTCATTATCTGAAATATTATAAATTTTTTTTAGTATAGAAAGTTCTGAACTTAGTTTATTTGGATTAATATCATAAAAAAATCGTTCACAAGCAAAGTTGGAAACATTAGAGTTTAATATAAGTTTTTTATGTTCTATATCATAAGCATCAATTTTTCCATTTTGACCAAAACGTTTTAAATAAAATTGTGGTATATAATGTTGATTTTTAATCATTTTTTAGTTCCTTTCTTTATTTTTAAAACTTTTTTATAATATTATTTTCCTAAATGCTAATATCACAAATAATGACATGCAATTCAATAAGTTCTTGTGATTCTGAAGATTTCTTAAATGTACATTGCCATTCATTTTTAGAAATTTCTAATATTTTAGTTTGTAGAGAGTTATTTTTCAATTCCTCTTGTATCTTATTCGTAATAGAAGAAAAATCTTTTATGTTTTTATTAAATATAATTAAAGAAGTTTTTATATCTCTCCAAGTAGTATAACTAAATAATTGAGTTATTGCATCTTTAAATTGGCTGATACCATGCCAAATTTTACATTCAGCTATATAAGCAGATTTGTTTTCAAATTGTATTCTTATATCCGTTTTTCCTTTTTTACTAAAAGTTTCACCTGTGGCTGTTGAATTATAATGTGTGTTAAGATTTGCTAATAGCATGTCTCTCAATTCTTCTTCATTTAATTTTTGACATGCAGCTGGAGAATGTTCAAAAGAAGTACAAGCTTGAGAAATTATATTTTTAATATATAAATAATCTTTATCAGATATGTACCAATTTTTTGAAGGCTTAGCTTGCTCCGGAAAAGATTTTATTTCTTTTTTAGCAATTAAAGGTATTGAAGCTGTACTTAAAGCATTTGGATTTACTTTTAATGGGATATTTAGTTTATTTATTAAATTTGAAAAACTATTGGCTTTATTTTTTCTGGTAGTTAGTGCATCTTTAATGATATCTTTAAGTGAATTATTATAACTATAGATATCATTATTTACATATTGAATCATTTCAAGATAAGATTTAAATTCTCTATTAAAAAGAGAATCAATATATTGTTGAGGATTTTCTTCTTTTTCTAAAATACTTAATTCAATATTTAGGGAATAAAGAATAGTTGGTAAAACATCCTTATTATTCAGGTTACCAAATCCATCTATTTCAAAAGTTGATAATATTCGTTGAGTTGGTTCTAAATGAAGCAAATGAGAAGAACCAGAAAATGGAATAGAATAACTTACTTTGCAAGAGTCCACTAAAAAAAATTGTTGTTCTCTTAATCCCATTCTATAAAAAGGATTATATTTTTCTAACTTAGATTGTTCTAAAGAAGAAGTTTTCTTGTCTAAATATAATGTAAGTGATTCAATATAAAATTTACTATAGTAATATTCAATTAGATCTTCAAAATTAGTGTTTAGTATTTGGGCATCAGATAAACTCTGAATATCTGATTTTATTTCGTTTCTTAAGTTGTTAAAATAAGAATAAGTATCTTGATGTTCAAATAGTTTCATTTTAAAATTTCTCCTTTATTTATTTTTATCTAACCATTTATCAAATTCATCATAAGTTTTTTTCCCATGTCTTATATCATTCATAAATTGTCTTGCAGTACTTTTCCATTTTTCATAATCTTCTCTAGAGTAAATATCAGGATTTCTTTTTAGTAGAGTTGCTTTATTTGAATATATAGTTCGATATTTTCCATATACGGGTTCATCACTTTCTTTTCTTTTTTGCGATAACTGATTTCCAATATCCTTACAAGTTTTATCTTGATAGTAAATATTATCACAGTAATATACATTTGATTTATTTGTTAAGAAATATCTATGACAATTTTTACATTGTCTAATCATAGTATGATTGTTTATAACAAGATAATATAATGAAATATAGAAAACAGTATATATGTTATCAGTAATGATACTGTAACTGTTAGAGATTTTGTTCCCTTTAGGATCTATTTTTTTTATTTTATTTATTAATTCATTGGTATTCTTATGTTTTAAATTTTCCAAATCAGAAGATGTATAGTTAAAATTAAATAATCCATTATGCTTATATTTATCAGAAAATTCATTTAATTCTTTCTTGTTTTCTTCATAAAAAATATAAAATTTTTGTTTTAAAGTAAGTGAATTTATCCTTTTACTGTTGTTATATCCATATAATAAATCAACAAATTTTTTAAATAAATCCTGAACTGAAATAATACTATTTTTTGTAGATGCATAAGTATATTGAGCTAAAGAGATTATTTCAGATATATTTGTTAATTGATCAATTTTTATATTTATTAAATCTATTTCTTCAAAAAGGTCAATAAACATTCCAAAGTATTTAGTGAAAAACACTAAATAATCATTAAATTTATTTAAGTTTAGATTTAAAAATTCAGTTAATGATTGTCCATTTATATCTATAATTGCATTTTCATCGATGACAAAATATCCTTTTAAATTATTTATATCATCATTGGTATTAATACATCTTAATTCTGCTGGAGGTGTATAATCCACTGCTGATAGTTTCTTTTTATATTCATTAGCAAGTTGTATTATTTCATCTTCTGAATTTAATTTTATAATTTTAGATAAGAACTCATTATCAATTGCTTCATTATATTTTAATTTTTCTTGTTCATCTTTGGTGTAATTTTCCTTTATATATTTGTCTGTATCATCAGCTGAATTTGATGTGTCAGCGAAAGCAACAGGTATTCTATACTTATTTGGTGTATATAAGATAGATTTAAGTTCTATAGCTAAAATGTTATTATTTGTGAGAGTTGTAACTTTTATTTTTTTATTAAAATCGGCTTTTTTCATTGTTTCCTCCAATAACAATTATATATTTATAAATTCTTAAAAACAGCAGTTTTCAAATATTTATAAATATACTTTACAAAACTAACTACAGTTATTATAATTTGATTGTTAGCAAAAGTCAAGCGCTAATAACAAAAAAATAGGAGGTGATTTTATGGAATTACAAAAAGTACAAAGAACTACACTAACAATGAAAGAAGCAGCAGAGTATTTAGGAATATCTTACTGGTTAATT
>CALXVT010000010.1 GCA_944392175.1 uncultured Clostridia bacterium | reverse complement strand
CCGCCTTTTAGGTGGTTAGCAAGCAATTCCCCTTCTAGGGGATGAGCAAACCACCCGTTCACGGGTGGTTATGATTATATATGAAAACTTCTCTCAATATGCTTATTATAATATAAATTTAATGAAAAATTGCTTTGCAATTTCTGTGAACGAATAAAGAGATAGAATTTGTGAGATTGTGAATATCAAGTAAATGATTAATGTGAGCTTTTGTTCTAAAATAAAAAAACCTAGTATTTCTACTAGGTTTTAATTTTTATTGTTTTACTGTTTCTTTAGATGTATTTTCTTTATTAAGAGCTTTTTTATGTAATTCTTCTGCTTTTAGATTATCTTTAGCAACAGTCATTAATAATTTAATTCTATTTGTTTGGTTAGATTCACTTGCTCCTGGATCATAATCTATTGGAGAAATGTTTGCATTAGGATATTTCTCTCTAATAGTTTTAATAACACCTTTACCAACAACATGGTTTGGTAAGCATGCAAATGGTTGAACACAAACAATATTTGGAATATCATGTTCGATATATTCAATCATTTCAGCAGTTAAGAACCAACCTTCACCAGTTTGATTTCCGATAGAAAGAATATCTTTAACTGTATCTTCTAAGTGCCAAATATTACATGGTGGTAAATAACCTTTCTTTGAGCTTGCTAAAGCAGCTCTAGAATCTTTTTCTAATATATCAATTAAGTTTATTGCAGCTTTTGATATTTTAGCAACAGTAGGATTTGTTTTTAATAAAGTATTAAATGTAACTTTATGTGTTGCCATGAATTTAATAAATCCCATAAAATCTGGAAGAACAACTTCTGCACCTTCTTTTTCTAGTAAGTCTGCAACAAAGTTATTTCCGAAAGGATGATACTTAATTAATACTTCTCCTACGATACCAACTTTTGGTTTTTTTACTGATGTATCTAATTCTATTTTTTCAAAATCTTCTACAATATCATAAATACTTTGTTTAAATTGTTTACTGTTAGAATGTTTAATTAATTCTTTACATTTACTCATCCATTTATCAAATAAAGCCTGTGTTTCTCCCTTATTTATTTCATATGCTCTATTTTTTGTTAACATTTTTTGTAATAAATCAGCATAAAGTACACATTTTAATAGACTTTCTAATAAAGGTAATGTAAGTTTAAATCCAGGTACTTTTTCCATTCCAACTACATTAAATGAAATAACTGGAATATTAGGGAATCCTGCATCTTTAAGAGCTTTTCTTATAAATCCAATATAATTAGTTGCTCTACATCCACCACCAGTTTGTGACATGATTAAAGCAGTTCTATCTGGATCATATTTTCCTGATTGTAATGCTTCTATCATTTGTCCTGTTACTAGGATTGAAGGATAACAAGCATCATTATTAACATATTTTAATCCTGTTTCAACAGTATTTTGTGTACAATCTCTTAATAATACAACATTATATCCTGCAGTTTGCATAGCTGTTTCAAGTAATTCAAAATGTATAGGAGCCATCTGAGGACAAAGAATTGTATAATTTTTACGCATTTCTTTAGTAAATATCTTTTTGTTTACGCCATAATCACCATCACCGTTATTTTCAACCTTTTCTGCTAAACGTTTATTCATACTTGCAAGTAGTGAACGTATACGAATTCTTACGGCGCCAAGATTATTTACTTCATCTATTTTTATTAATGTATACATCTTTCCATAACTAGTTAGAATCTCTTCAACTTGATCAGTTGTAACAGCATCTACACCACAACCAAAAGAATTTAATTGAACTAATTCTAAATTATCATGATGTCCAACAAATTCAGCGGCAGCGTATAATCTTGCATGATATACCCATTGATCAACAACTCTTAAAGGTCTTTTTGATTCAGCTTTATCAGAAACACTATCTTCAGTTAATACACATAATCCTAAACTTGTAATAAGTGTATCAATACCATGATTTATTTCTGGATCTGAATGATAAGGTCTTCCGGCTAGAACAATACCTCTTAAATTATTTTTGTCCATATATTCTATAGCTTCTTTACCTTTTTCTCTTATATCGTTTTTACATTTTTGATATTCTTCTTCAGCTTTTTTTGCAGCATTTAATAATTCTTTTTTAGTAAAATTATATTCTTTAAATTCATCCAATTCTAAAATTCTTTTACATAAATTTTTAGCATCAAAAGGTAAAAATGGATTTATGAATTTTATATCTGGACTTTTTAGTTCTTCCACATTATTTTTTAATACTTCTGAATATGAAATAACAATTGGACAATTGTAATGGTTATCTGCTTTTTCATATTCTTTTCTTGAATATGGCATACATGGATAGAAAATTGTTTTAATACCTTGTTGGATTAAACTAATTATATGTCCATGTGATAATTTAGCAGGATAACATACTGATTCAGAAGGCATTGATTCCATTCCTTTTTCATATGTTTTTCTATTACTTTTTTCAGAAAGAATTACTCTAAATCCTAATTCTGTTAAGAAAGTAAACCAGAATGGATAATCTTCATACATATTAAGTACTCTAGGAATACCAATTGTACCTCTAGGAGCATCTTTTTCTTCAAGAGGTTTATAATCAAATAATCTTTCTTGTTTATATTTAATTAAATTAGGTAATTCACTATTTCCGGTAACTATTCCAGCTCCTTTTTCACATCTGTTACCAGATATATGTCTATGTCCATTATTAAATATATTAATTGTAAGTAAACAATGATTTTCACAACCATTACAACGAGTATGAGAAACTTTTATTTGTAATTTATCAATTTCATCAGAAGTTGCTAATGTTGATTTATATTCCATATCTAAATTTGATTCATATTGTTGTCTTGCTAAAATTGCGACACCGTAAGCGCCCATAAGACCAGATATATCAGGACGAACTACTTCTTTTCCAACAATTTTTTCAAAAGCACGAAGAACAGCATCATTATAGAATGTACCTCCTTGAACAACTATATGATCTCCAAGAGTACTTACATCTCTAACTTTCATAACTTTTTGAATAGCATTTTTTATAACTGAATATGAAAGTCCAGCTGATATATCTCCTACAGAATATCCTTCTTTTTGTGCTTGTTTAATTTTAGAGTTCATAAATACTGTACATCTTGAACCTAAATCAACAGGTCTTTTTGCAACAATAGCTTCGTGTACAAAATCCTCTATAGAAAGTTTTAAACTTTTAGCAAATGTTTCTATAAAAGAACCACAACCTGAAGAACAAGCTTCATTAAGCATAATGTTATCAATAGCTCCATTTTTTAGTCTGATATATTTCATATCTTGACCACCAATGTCTACAATACTTGTAACATTTGGTTGGAATTTTTTAGCTGCAGTATAATGAGCTATAGTTTCTATTTCATTTAAATCTACATTTAAAGCTGTTTGAATTAATTTCTCTCCATAACCTGTAACTCCACTAAATCTGATTTTGGCTTTTTCTGGTAATATTGAGTATAACTCTTTTAACATTCCCATAACACTTTTTAATGGATTACCTTCATTATTAGCATAAAGAGAATATAATAAATTATCTTCATTGTCTGTTAATACTAATTTTGTAGTAGTTGATCCAGCATCTATACCAACAAAACAATCACCTTCAAAAGTTTTCAAATCTTTTTTTGGAACTTTTGCTTTTTCATGTCTTTCTTTAAAAGCTTTATAGTCATCATCTGAATCAAATAAAGGCTCGATAGGATGTGTTGTAGTATCTTTAGAAACTCTAAGATTATGAATTTTTTGTTCTAATTCTTCAATTGTTATTGGTTCATTATCAAATGCATCTAGACAAGCTCCTTTTGCAACTAAAAGATGAGCTTCTTCTGGAACAACAATTTCATTTGGTTTTAAATGTAAAGTTTCTATAAATCTCTTTCTTAATTCAGATAGATAATTTAAAGGTCCTCCCAAAAATGCTACAGTTCCTCTTATAGGCCTTCCGCAAGCAAGTCCGCTGATTGTTTGATTAACAACAGCTTGGAATATAGAAGCTGCAATATCTGATTTGGCGGCTCCTTCATTTATTAAAGGTTGTACGTCTGTTTTAGCGAAAACACCACAACGAGAAGCTATTGGATAAATAGTTTCATAGTTTTTGGCTAATTCGTTAAGACCGGCTGTATCTGTGTCTAATAAAGATGCCATTTGATCAAGGAATGCTCCTGTACCACCTGCACAAGTTCCGTTCATTCTTTGTTCAATAGATTGATCAAAATATATGATTTTAGCATCCTCACCACCAAGTTCTATAACAACATCAGTTTGAGGAATATATTTTTCTACAGCTCTTTTACAAGAAACAACTTCTTGAATAAAAGGTACTCCTAAGAATGTTGCGGCTGACATTGCGCCTGAACCCGTAAGAGCTATTGTAAATTTACTATTTGGAAATTTTTTTGGAAGAGATTCCAAAACATTACAAACAGTATTTTTTGTATCTGAAAAATGTCTTTGATAGTCTGAATATATTTCTTTTTTATTAGAATCCATAACTACTATTTTTACAGTTGTTGATCCAACATCAAGACCAACATGAAGTATGTTTTCCATAATTTTCTCCTTTCGTAAAACATAAAAAATAATTAGCAAAAATTTATATAAAATTAAAAATAAGCTTAAATAAGCATTAGTGAATATTTTATGTTAAAATTTTTGCTATATTTTTATGCTTCTTAAGCATAAAGTTTCAAGCATATTTTATACGGAAAATCGGTTTTTGTCAAATAATAGAATATACTTAAAACTAATAAAAATTAGCGAAAAATAAACATTAAATCAAGATATCTTAAGATAATATATTTTACTAAAAATAAGTTATATTTATTACTTGTCTAACATAAAAATTAATCAAAGAAAAGGAGGTAATTATGAAAAAGAAAGAAGGAATATTAGTAGTAGTAATACTATTGTTGATAGTATTAGCGTTGGGGGGAGTTTTAATTTTTTATAATAAAGATTCGAATGAAGAAAATAAAATAGTAAATGAATATACTCCACAGGAAGAAATAACAGAAGATCAACTTCAAAATACTATAATTTCATTATATTTTATTAATAAAGAAACAAAAGAAATAAATCCAGAAGCTAGAACCATTAAAGTTAATTTGCTTATAAATGACCCATATAAATATTTAATAGAACAACTAATAGAAGGACCTAAAAATGAAAAATTAGAAAAAGGAATACCAGATAATACAAAATTAAATAAAGTAGAATTAAAAAAAGATATTTTATATATAGATTTTTCTAAAGAATTTATAGAAAATGCACCTAAAGGAAAAGAAAACGAACAAAGAATAATTGAAACAATTGTAAAAACTGTAACAGAATTAAATGAAGTAAATTACATAAAAATATTAATAGATGGTAAGGAAAATGAAGATTTTGAAGATAAAGAAGTAACATTTGAAAATACATTTCCGCAAGACTAATTTAGATGTTTCTTTAAAAATTCAGTAAAATTTTTAGTTTTAAAAAATAGAGTTACACAATTTAAAAAGTTTTCAACTTCTTGCAGAGAGCAAAACAATTTATTTTTATTATTCATATAAATTCCTCCAATTGAAAAAAAGTAGTATATATTATATAATATGTAGGAAATTTAATAATGTTAAGGTTTTCACACTAATAGTATAATTGCTTTTGAACCCAAAATTTTTATAAATTTTGAGAGGACTAATAAAAAGCTTTTTCATTCCCACAATTATAGAGGTTTTAAATTTCGTTAGAGCATAAATTGATTGAATGGAGGTTTTTATGGAACTTAAAGAAAATGAAAGAATAGATGATTTACAATATAAAGGATTAAAAATAATACAAAATCCAAAATATTTTTGTTTTGGAATAGATAGTATTTTACTAAGTGATTTTGCAAGAGATATAAAAAAAGATTCAATAATAGCAGATATAGGGACAGGAACAGGAATTTTAAGTATTTTGCTTTCAAAAAAAGTAAATTGTAAAAAGATATTTGCTATAGAAGTTCAAAAAGAAATTGCAGAAATGGCTAACCGTAGTGTGAAATTAAATAATTTAGAAGATAAGATAAAAATAATAAATGAAAATATTAAAGATATAAATAAATATATTGAAAATAATTCTATTGATGTTATAGTTACAAACCCACCATATAAAAGGGAAAATGCAGGCGTAAAGAATGAAAATATAAATAAATTAATAGCCAGACATGAAATTACGGCAAATTTAGAGGACTTTATTTCGAATGGAAGTAAAATATTAAGAAATCAAGGAAGTTTTTATATGGTCAATAGACCAGAAAGATTAGGAGAGATAATTTGCTTGTTTAATAAATATAAAATTGAGATAAAAAAGCTAAGATTGGTTTATCCTAAAATTAATAAAGAGCCTAATTTAGTATTAATTAAAGGAATAAAAAATGCAAAACCATTTTTAAAGGTTGAATCACCATTAATTATTTATAATGAAGATAATACATATACTGATGAAATTTTAAAAATATATAATAAAAAATAGGAGGAAAAATGGAAGGAAAATTATATGTAGTAGCTACTCCAATAGGAAATTTAGATGATATTACATTAAGAGCTATAAATATTTTAAAAGACGTAGATATTATAATAGCAGAAGATACAAGACATTCACTAAAATTGTTAAATCATTTGAATATTTCAAAACCATTAATAAGTTATCATAGACATAATGAAGAAATAAAAAAAGATATGATAATAAATAAACTAAAAGAAGGAAATAATATTGCATTAATATCTGATGCAGGAACACCTGTTATTTCTGATCCTGGTGAAGTTATAGTTAAAGAAGCTTTAAAAGAGAATATAGAAGTAATACCAATTCCAGGAGCATGTGCACTTATTACTGCTTTAATGGGAGCAGGAGTAAGTACAAAGAATTTTTTATTTTTAGGATTTTTATCATTAAATAAGAAATTAAGGACAAAAGAATTAGAGAAAATAAAGAAAGAAAATAGTACAATAATTTTATATGAAGCTCCACATAAAATAAAAAACACTTTAAATGATTTAAAAAATTATGTTGCAGAGAGAAATATAGTTGTAGCAAGAGAACTTACTAAAATACATGAAGAATTTGTCAGGGGAAAAATAAATGATATTATAGAAAAGATAGATAATCCAAAAGGTGAATATATAATAATAATAGATGCAAATGAAGAAAATGATGAGGAAGAGAATGAATTAAATAATTTAAGCTTAGAAGAACATTATAAATATTATGAAAATAAAGGAATGAATAAAAAAGAGATTATTAAACAAATAGCAAAAGATAGAAATGTTTCGAAAAATGAAATTTATATGAAATTTATTTAAAATAAAATACACCAAATTAGAAAGAAAAAATCTATTTGGTGTATTTTTGCGTTAAATAAAATTAAGCCACCATAAAACTACTAATTTTAATGGTGGTTTAATTGTTTAGTTAATTAATTAAATAAATTTATATATAAAATTGCTTATTGCAAATTATTATTCTTTTTCTGTTGTAGATAAAGTCTCTATACATTTAGAACAAACTAATTTATCCTTATATGTGATTAATTTTTTTGTGCTTCCACAAAAAATACAATTTGGCTCGTATTTTTTTAGGACAATAGAAGAACCATCAACATATATTTCAATTGGATCTTTTTCTTTTATATCAAATTTATTTCTTAACTCTATAGGAATAACGACTCTTCCTAATTCGTCTACTCTTCTAACAATTCCAGTTGATTTCATGTTCCATATCCTCCTAACTAATTAAACGACAACTTACGATATAATCATATCATACAAAAGTAATTTGGTCAACCATACAATTAAATTATATTTCCTATTTTTGGAAGATATGTATATATTTAAAATTCCATAATATTATTAAATATGGGGGAAGAAAATGTTAAACAAAATTTGGCCTTTTTTTATAATAATATCATTTATTTATGCTTTATTAAAATTAAAAATACCTGAATTAAATGAATCAATATTCAATTCTTGTTCACAAACCGTGGAAATGATATTAAGCTTTTTAGGAATAATGTGCATGTGGAATGGGATAATGCAAATTATTAAAGAAACTACTTTAATAAATAAAATAAAAAGAATTCTACGACCATTTATGAAATTTTTATTTCCAAAATTAAATACAAAAAGTAAAGCTTATGAGGAAATTACAATGAATATTGTAGCTAATTTATTAGGTTTGGGAAATGCTGCAACACCATTAGGTTTAAAAGCAATGCAAGCATTACAAGAGGAAAATCCAGACAAAGAAAAATTATCAGATACTATGATTATGTTTTTAGTTTTAAATACGGCATCTATTCAAATAATTCCTACTACTATAATTGCAATTAGAAGTTCATTAGGATCAAGTAATCCAGCTAAAATAATTATTCCTGTGTGGATTTCGACAATAGTTGCTGCAAGTGCAGGAATTATAACTGTAAAATTATTATCAAAAAGGAAGGAAAAGTAATGGAAATTATAAATTATATATCTGCTATAATTATTCCTTTAGTAATAGTTTTAGTTATAGGCTATGGAATAGCAGAAAAGAAAAATGTATATGATATTTTTTTAAGAGGTGCTAAAAATGGAATAAAGATAGTAATAAAACTTTTTCCGACATTATTGGCAATATTTTTGGCAATTAATATGTTAAGAAATTCTGGAGTAATTGATTTTATAATAAATATATTAAAACCGATTCTATTGTTTTTTAATATTCCAATTGAAATAATGCCATTAGCACTGTTACGACCAGTTTCTGGAACAGCTTCTATGGCAGTAGCAACAGATATAATAAAGACTAGTGGTGTGGATAGTAAAATTGGATTAATTGCAGCAACAATAATGGGATCAACTGAAACAGTATTTTATACAATAGCTTTATATACAAGCTCTATAAATGTTAAAAAAACACGTTTTACTTTAGTTGCATCATTAATTGCAAACTTTGTGGGAATAGCAACTTCGGTGATAATATTTAATAATTTGTAAAATTCTGTCGAACGATTTTAATTGACAAAAAGAATATATGGTATTAGTATAATAGATAATTTAAATCAAAAAGAGGAAATATGTTTTTTAAAATATTTATATTTATTTCAATTTATTATTTTATAAAAAATATAATCTTAAAAATTATGTCTAAAAAAATCCAAAATAAAATTAAAAATAGTTATTAATCTTACAGAAGGAGCAGTTTTTTTGTGTATACATATTATAGCTCCCCTAAAAGCATAAGTTTGATAAAAAAATAATATAATGTTCCTTCTGTAGCCCCCATATATTACCAATGATAAGTTTCATTATTAGATATTTTAAAAGCTCTAAAGAGTTGTTCTAATAAAAATACACGTATTAATTGATGTGGAAATGTCATTTTAGAAAAACAAATTTTTTCATTTGCTTTATCTAAAACATCTTTTGAAAGTCCTAATGTTCCACCAATTATAAAATTTATAGAACTATTAAAATTTAAAGCAATAGAATCAATTTTGGCCGAAAATTCTTCAGAAGAAAATTGTTTACCTTTTAAATCTAAGCATATTGTGTAAGAATCCTTTTTTATATGAGAAAGTATTTTATTTCCTTCAATATTTTTTACTTCATCAATATTTTTTTGGCTAAGTTGAGAAGGAAGCTTTTCATCAGGAAGTTCAATTATGTTTAAATTACAATATTTTGATAATCTTTTAGAATATTCGCCAATTGCATCTTTTAAATAGTTTTCTTTTATTTTACCAACACAAATAATATTTATAGATAACATAATAATCTTCTCTCTTTCTTTTAAATTAATAAAAATCGAAATAATATAAATATTATTTCGATATTAAACAGCAATTATTTTACTAGGTTCTACTCTACTTGCAACAGATATACGAATAGAATTTTCATCAAAATTACTTTGTATTAATTTTTCTATAACTGTTTGATAAGCTAATTCTGGAAAGTTGTTTTCTTTGCTTAGATGTCCTAGCATTACTTGTTTTAAAGATCCTTTCAATAGATATGCTATTGTTTTTCCAGCCATTTCATTTGGTAAATGTCCATTTGGACCTAAAATACGTGTCTTTAAATAGTATGGGTATTTGCCAGATTTTAAAATTTCTGGATCATAGTTAGATTCTAATAAAACAAATGAACTACCATCTAATTTATCTACAATTTCTCTTGTCATATGCCCAATATCTGTAGCTATACTTATTTTATCTTTATTATTCATAATATTAAAACCACATGGATCTGCAGCATCATGAGGAATAGAAAAAGGATCAATTATTAAATCACCAATTTCAAATTTCTCATAAGATACAAAGAACTTTTTGTTTGAATCAGAAATTTTGTCTCTTTGTTTAGGCATCGCATCCCATGTTTTTTCATTAGCGAATACAGGAATATTATATTTAGAAGATATCATTCCTAAGCTTTGTACATGATCTGAATGTTCATGAGTAACAATAATTGCATCAATATCTTCTAGCTTGACATCGTTAGAAGTTAAAGCAGATGTTAGCTTTTTCATACTAACACCGCTATCAACTAGTATTTTTGTATTTTCACTTTCTACATATAAACTATTTCCTGTACTTCCACTGTATAAACTTCTAAACTTTAACATTTAATCTTCTTCCTTTGCATTATTCTGATACACGTTCTATTTTAGCACCTAAATTTCTAAATTTATTTTCGATGTTCTCATATCCTCTATCAATATGTTGTAAATTGTATACTTCTGTTTTTCCTCTTGCCATAATACCAGCTATAATTAATGCAGCACCTGCACGTAAATCAGTTGAGTAAACAGGGGCAGCAGAAAGTTCATCTACACCTTCAAAAACAGCAGATTTTCCTGTTGCTGTAATATTAGCACCCATTTTATTTAATTCTGCAGTATATTGAAATCTAGAATCCCAAATACTTTCGTTTATAATGCTTGTACCTTTGGCAGTAGATAAAACAACACCAATTTGAGGTTGTAAATCTGTTGGAAAACCTGGATATGGAGCAGTTTTAATAGTTGCTTTATTTGGTCTTTTATTACACCATACTCTTATTGTGTCTCCATCAATATCTTCAACATGTGCACCAATTTCTAATATTTTGGCAGTAACACATTCCAAGTGTTTTGTAATACAATTTTTAATTGTAATATCTCCTCTTGAAGCGACTGCAGCAAGCATAAATGTACCTGCTTCAATTTGATCTGGAACAACTGAATATGTAGCATTTCCATGAAGTTCTTTTACACCATTAATTTTTATTACATCAGTACCAGCTCCACGAATGTCTGCTCCCATAGTGTTTAAAAAGTTTGCAACATCTACGACATGTGGTTCTTTTGCAGCATTATCAATAGTTGTTGTACCTTCTGCAAGAACAGCAGAAAGCATAACATTAATTGTAGCTCCAACAGATACTACGTCTAAATAAATAGAGTTACCAATTAATTTTTTAGCTTTTGCTTGTATTTTTCCTTGTGCAACTTCAACTTTCGCACCTAAAGCTTCAAAACCTTTTATATGTTGATCTATAGGTCTAGGCCCTAAGTTACAACCACCAGGAAGACCAACTTCTACACTTTTGCTTCTTCCAAGAAGAGAACCAATTAAATAATATGATGCTCTAAACTTTCTTGTAAGATCTAAAGGAGCATGTGTTGATGTTATATTTGTTGTATCTATACGAATAGTATTTGTATCCAACCATTCTATTTTAGCACCTAATTCTTCTAATATTTTACAAGAGATTTTTACGTCACTTATATTAGGTAAATTTTCAATAGTGCAAACACCTTTTATTAAAAGAGTAGCAGGTAAAATAGCAATAGCTGCATTTTTTGCTCCACTTATTGTAACTTCTCCTTTAAGAGGAGTTCCACCTGTAATTATTAGTTTATCCAAATTAATTACCTCCAATATATTAAGTATATTTGTGTATTATAAACAATATTGATATTATATTTACATAAGAAAAAAGAGTGATATAACACTCTATTCTTATAAAATATAACATAAAAGAATAATATTGACAACATTATTTATAAATTAATTAAACTTTTTATATGGTAAAAAATATTGATAAATATTGATATATGCATTAATAATTATTTTACAAAACTAAAGAAGCTTAAAATACTATAGAATGAAGAAACTTTTATTTAAATTAATTAAATAATTCTATTAATTTAAACTTAAATTTAATATCCAAATTCTCAGAATTCTCATCATTGCCAGAGGAAATTAGTTGATATTCTTCAGAATTAATATTTTCTTTTAATTCATTTTTGGAATCATCTGGAACAATACCATTTGTTGGACTGACAAAACAAAGAGGAGGAAATAATACACACCACCAATTTTGCCCAGAAGAACTTCCAATTTCTATTCTTAATCCATCATAATTTCCAGAAGGAAAGGAAATGTCACCATATGTTTTGGTAGGAAAATAAAAGTTACCCAAACTGATATTGACAGTATAATTAAAACCATTTTCTTTTATAGTTTCTTCAGCAATATATTTAAAATCTTGAAGATGTTCATTTACAATAATAATAATATTTTCTTTTGTAGTGTTTTCGGGAATTATTTTATTCATATAATTAATAACAGAATCTCTAACTTTTAATTTTAATTCTTGATCTTCTTTAGAATCACTATTGGATATAATATGAAGTCTAAATATTGAATTAGATAAATCTGAAGAAACCGATTTTACATAGTTGAATGAAGAAAAAAATATAAATAATGTAAATAAAATAATTAATAAAAAAACAAAAATAAATTTTCTTTTCATAAATGCCTCCAAATGAAAATATATTAAGATTATTAACGGAAAAAATAATAATATACAAAAGTAATTAAATTATTTGTCGATGAAAACAGCAAAAAGCAAAATGGAAATTATTGACATTTAAAAATACGAATGGTAAAATTTGTAAGTACCAGAAATTGGAGGGATACTATGTCTAATAAAAGTAATGTAAAAAGGATGTGTAGCTTTTACGTAAATGATGTTCACTTAATTACAATGTTGCTTCCATATATTGAAAGAAAAATAAAAGGAAGCGGAAAATTTTATACATTTTTCGAAAAGGATTATGAAAAAGTAATTCAAATGTTATTATCAAAGTTGAATTTAAAAGAAGAACTGAAAGAAAAAATAAATAGTATCAACTGGAACAATAAAAAAGAAATAAAATATGAAAAAATAAAAGAAAGGTTAGATCAAGCAAAAAAGGATAAGGAAATTTATTTGTTAGTAAATGGTAGTAATGAATATATAAAAAATGTAAATTTATGTATAGAGAGATATTTAAAAAAGAATGAACTTAAAATTAATATAATTAATTGTTATGATATCGTAGAATTTAATAAGAATATTGTTGGAATATTAAACAAAAGTAATAAGATTCTCAACACTTCTGGGGAACACGAAATTGAAGAGATATTTCCAGAGTATAAGAAGCAAAAAAAGAATGCATAAATTAATAGCCGTAAGTGTTGACGAAAAAAGTTTTATATTATAATATTATGTATGTCATTTATAATAATATAAAATAAAGAGAGGCAAAAAGATGGAAAAATACGAAAAAGTAAAGGAGATACTAAGGAAGAACGATCAAGAACAATTATTAGTTTGTTATGACAAATTAGATAATGAAGGAAAAGAAAAATTATTAGATCAAATATTAAATATTGATTTTGATCAAATAAAAAAATTGTATGAAAATACTAAAAATAATAAAAATATAAATTCAAATGATGATTTAATCGAACCAATAGATTATGTGGACGAAAGCAAATTATCTCCTGAGGATTATAAAAAATATAAAGAAATCGGAGATAATATAATAAAAGAAAAGAGATTAGCTGTATTAACTCTTGCAGGAGGTCAAGGAACAAGACTAGGATTTAAAGGACCAAAGGGAAAATTTGATATAGGTTTAGATTCTCATGAGTCATTATTTGAATTAATTTGTAAGCCACTAAAAAAGGCAAATGAAGAATATGGTGTGATTATACCTTGGTATATAATGACAAGTAATGAGAACAATGCTGAAACAGTAGAATTCTTTAAGGAAAATAATTACTTTGGATATCCAGAAAATGAGATTAAATTCTTTATTCAAGGCGAAATACCAATGGTAGGAGAAGATGGAAAAATATTAGTTAATGAAAAAGGATTTGTAAAATTAGCGGCAGATGGACATGGAGGAGTATTTAAATCTATGGTAAAGAGTGGAGTGCTAAAAGATTTAAATGCTAGAAATGTGGAATGGTTAGTTATAGGACCAGTAGACAATCCTCTAATTAATATGGCAGACCCAATTTTCTTAGGTGTTACAGCATCAAAGAAATGTATGGCTGCTGGTAAATCAGTTGTTAAAGCAAATCCAGAAGAAAGAGTTGGAGTTTTCTGTAAAAGAAATAAAATGCCAAGTGTTATAGAATATACAGAAATTTCACCAGAAATGTGTAACTTAAGAGATGAAAATGGAGAATTGGTATTTGGAGAATCAAATGTAAACTGTAATTTATTTAATATGAAAAGAATAAATGAAGTTGCAGAAAACGAATTACCATATCATGCTGCTCATAAAAAAGCAGATTATATAGATAAAAATGGTAAATTAGTTATTGCTGATAAACCAAATGCTTATAAATACGAAACATTTATTTTTGATGCGTTTGAAAGTATGGAAACAATGGCAATACTTAGAGTAAAAAGAGAAGAAGAATTTGCACCTGTTAAGAATGCAGAAGGTGTAGATAGCCCAGCAACATCTAGGGAATTATACAAAAAATATTATAATATTAAATAATAATAAAAAGGGCTATAAGCCCTTTTTATGCAGTTAGGAGGAAATATGGAATATTTAAATGAATATAAAAAATGGTGTACTAGTGATGTTTTTGATGAAGAAACAAAAAAAGAATTATTAAATATAAAAGACAATCCAGAAGAAATAGAAGATAGATTTTATAAAGAATTAGAATTTGGAACAGCGGGACTAAGAGGAGTTATAGGTGCTGGAACAAATAGAATGAATATTTATACAGTTGGAAAAGCAACTCAAGGATTAGCAAATTATATAATTAAAAAAAATGGGCAAAACAGAGGTGTTGCAATTTCATATGACTCAAGAAAAATGTCACCAGAATTTAGTAAGGAGACAGCGTTAATTTTAAATGCTAATGGAATAAAAACATATATATTTGATTCATTAAGACCTGTTCCAGAATTATCATTTGCTGTTAGACAACTTAATTGTATTGCAGGAGTAATGATAACAGCAAGTCACAATCCACCAAAATATAACGGATATAAGGTTTACTGGGAAGATGGGGCGCAAATTGTTCCTCCAGTTGATAAAGATATAATAAATGAAGTAAATAAAATTGAAGATTATGGAGAAATAAAAAGAATAACAGAAGAAGAAGCTAAGGAAAAAGGATTATATAATGTAATGGGAAATGAAATAGATGAAAAATATATGGATACTCTAGAAAAGCTAGTATTAAATCCAGATATTATTAAAAAGCAAAAAGATATGAAAATTGTTTATACTCCATTACACGGAACAGGAAATATTCCAGTAAAAACTATATTAAAGAGATTAGGTTTTGAAAATGTATATGTAGTTAAAGAGCAAGAATTACCAGATGGAAATTTTCCAACAGTTGATTATCCAAATCCTGAAGATCCAAAGGCCTTTAAATTGGCATTAGAACTTGCTAAAAAAGAAAATGCAGAAATAGTTTTAGCAACAGATCCTGATGCTGATAGATTAGGTGTATATGCAAAAGATTCTAAAACAGGAGAATATATGCCTTTTACAGGAAATATGTCAGGATTATTAATTGCAGAATATGAATTATCACAAAAAAAGGAAAGAAATGAAATACCAGCAAATGGTGTATTAATAAAAACTATTGTTTCTTCAAACTTAGCAGATAGTATAGCTAAATACTATAATATAGAATTAAAAGAAGTACTAACAGGATTTAAATATATTGGAGAACAAATTAAAAACTTTGAGAAAACAGGAGACCATACATATTTATTTGGATTTGAAGAAAGCTATGGATGCTTAATTGGAACACATGCAAGAGATAAAGATGGTATAGCAGCAGTAATGGCACTATGTGAAGCCGCAGCATATTATAAAGAACATGGTTTAACTTTATGGGATCAAATGATTAATATTTATGAAAAGTATGGATACTTTAAAGAAGATTTATTATCTATAACTTTGGAAGGTTCAGATGGAGCAAAACAAATAAAAGAAATTATGGAAAATTTAAGAAAAAGTATTCCAGAGAAAATTGGAGAGTATAAAGTAAAAGAATTTAGAGATTATAAAACTAATAAAATTATAGACTTAGAAACTAAACAAGAAACAGTTACAGGACTTCCAGAATCTAATGTTTTATATTACGATTTAGAAGATGGAGCATGGGTATGTGTTAGACCTTCTGGAACTGAACCAAAGATTAAGTTCTATATAGGAGTAAAAGGAACAAGCATTAATGATTCTGTAGAAAAAGCTAATAAATTAAAAGAAGATTTAAAAAAATTTGCTAATTTATAATTAGTGAAATTTCGTAAAACTTTTCAATATAAAAAAGACTTATATGAAAATATAAGTCTTTTTTTAGCAATAAATAAAAGTTGCAAAATTTATCAAATTATTTTTTGTTATTTTTCAATCTTTTTACTAAATCTAAAACTAATTTTTGATCTGAGATATCCATATCTTTAACTTCATCAAGAATTGAAGCAACTATAGTATCAGGTGTATCTTCAAAAAATGAATTAATAAGTTGAATAGGATTTATATCAATTGCTTTACATAGTAAAATTATATTATAGATACTTGCATTATATTTTCCGTTTTCAAATTTAGATAAATATTCTGGTGTAAGATCAGCTTTATTTGCAACTTCTTCTTGAGTAATGTTTTTACTTTTTCTAAAATCTTTAAAAGTTTTGCCTATTAGCTTATTTGCCTCTTTTAAATCTAAATCCATACTATTATTCCTCCTAAAAAATTTATATTAAGTATAACAATAGTTTAAGAATAATTTAATGAACTGATAAGCAAAAAAGAACCGTGAAAATAAACAATAATTCTAATCTTTGCACCAACCTTTAATTTTACTTCTTTTTATAGCTCCATACATATTTGCTCGTACATGAGGAATTTGCTTACTTAAATTATATAATAATTGTTTGATTTCTTCTCTTTTGGAAACACCATCCATTGGACAAGCTTTTGGCATTATTGTTATATTATTTCTTTTTATAAAACTATTTGTTTGTTTTTCAGTAACATAAATTAATGGTCTGATTAAAGTCATTTTTGATCTATCCATATAAGATTTAGGTGCGAATGTAGAAATATTTCCAGTATATAAAACATTCATTAAAAATGTTTCTAATACGTCATCTTCATTGTGTCCTAAGGCAATTTTATTACATCCGTGTTCTATAGCTGTAGTATTTAAAATACCTCTACGTAGATTAGCACAAAGTGAACAAGGATTTTTTTCTTTTCTAATATCAAATACAATTTCTTTTATATGACTTTCTGCAATAAAAAGTTCTATTCCAATTTCATTACATAAATTGTATAAAATAGACGTATCAAAAAATTCAAATCCGGGATCAACTGTAATTGCGATTAAATCAAATTTTTTAGGATAAAAACGTTGTAAATTTTTTAGTGCAAGAAGTAAAGTTATAGAATCTTTACCACCTGATAGAGCTACAGCAATTTTATCTCCTTCATCTATCATATTAAATTCTTCAATAGCTTTTCTCATTTGACCTAATATTTTTTGCATAATAACCTCCATTGATAAAATTAAAACAGTAATATTATACTGTAAAAACCTTAAATATTCAACTAATGAAGCATTGAAAAGAATAATAATTATGTGATAAAATATAAGTGTAAAAGTTTGATATTACAAAAATATATGTTATAATATCTAAGAAATGCATTTATAGCTCAGGTGGATAGAGCGCTCCCCTCCTAAGGGAGAGGCCGCTGGTTCGAATCCAGCTAAGTGCACCAAAATAAAAAATTAAAATTGTATTAGGAGGAATATTATGCCAGAAAATAAAAAAGCTAAAACAGTTTTATTAGTAATATTTTTAATTGTTGTAATGATAATTGTTATTGTAATGGGAGTCTTTGTTTATATGCTAGCAAGTGATAAGATTGAAATGGAGGAGAAAACAAATACTTTAGAAGGACAAATTAGTTCTTTACAAGATACAACAAATACATTGCAAGAACAACTTAATACAATTATAACTGGAAATACAACAAGTGAAGAAAATCAAAATACAGTTAATTCAAACTCAACTTCCGATAATAGTAATCAAACAACAAACGGTAATAGTTCTAATAATATAGAAGGAACATTTAGTTGGTCACAAAACTATACAGGGGAATCTGGAATAAATGTAACTTATAGATTAGTTCTAAAATTACATTCAGATGGTACAGCTGAATATAGCGAAAGTGATGGAATGTCAGCAGGAGAAACTAGAGGAACTTATGTTTATGAAAATAATAAAATAACATATACAAAATTATATTATAATTATGAAGATAGTAATAATTCCGAATACACTGATGAAAATTCTAAAACAGAAGTCTTTACAGTTGTTGCTAATAATACATTACAAACAACATTTAATGGTCAAACAGCTAATTTAACATTACAACAATAATAAGAATATATGGAGTTTTTATGGAAGTTAAAGAATATTTTATGGAACAAGCATTAAAAGAAGCACAAAAGGCATATAAAAAAGATGAAGTTCCAGTTGGAGCAATAATAGTAAAAGATAATAAAATTATTGCAAGAGGTCATAATCTTAAAGAAAGCAAAAAAAATACAATAAAACATGCTGAGATAATTGCAATAGAAAAGGCTAGTAAAAAATTAGAAGCATGGAGATTAGAAGATTGTGATATATATGTGACTATGGAACCATGCCCAATGTGTATGGGAGCAATTATTAATTCTAGAATAAAAAATATATATTTTGGAGTAAAAGATAAAAAAGCTGGAGCCTGTGGTTCTATTGTAGATTTAACCGAATATAAATTTAATCATATTCCATATTATGAAGGTGGAATTTTAGAAGAGAAATGTAAAAATATATTACAAGAATTTTTTAAAGAATTAAGAAAAAGAAAAAAAGAAAATAGAGGTGCATGTATTGAAGATTAGTGAATTAAAAAACAAAAAAATCTTCCACGTTTGGATGATTATAGCTATAATTGTACTTATATTAATTATTGCAGGAATAATAATGCTTAGATATCAAGTAGAAGGAGAAAGTGACAATAATTTACCATTTGAAATTTCTAAAATGATTGTTGTAAGTACTGCAGAAGGACAAGAAATTGAAGCAAAAGATGATAATAAATGGAACTTTTCTGTAAATCAGAATAATGATATATATATTTCTATAAATAAAAATGAGGAATATAAAAGAAAAGCAAGTATTAAAAGTTTAAGTTTCGAAAATATTAATATTCAAAAAAATGAAGGAGCAGAAAATATAAAGTTATACAGATCAAATGATAAAGGTGAAATCTCTGAGGAAGATAAATATTTAGTTCAAAACTATGTTACCTATGAAGGTGAAAAAGAAGCTGATTTAGAAAATTTAAAAATAAGTAATCAAGGAGGAGTTTTAGTATTTAGATCTGTAAATCAAAATGTTTGCGAAGTAAGATCTAATGATGATGAAATAACTCATGATGGTACATTACTTGCAAAAGGAAATGTAGATGCTGAAAATTTAAAATATACATTAACATTTGATATAGTAATAGAAACAAATAGAGGAATAAAATATAGAGGAACAGTTAATATTAATTTACCAGAAGGAAATATATTAGAAGAAGGAAAGGGACAAATAGAAAAAACAGATTTTAGTGATATTATTTTCAAAAGAGAATAAATTTACTTGATTAATATAAAAAAAACATATATAATAGCAAAGTATTAAGAGTTTAGCCTTTGTATGGAAAGTAATCTCCAATAAAAAGCTATGAACCTTGTCAGGTCCGGAAGGAAGCAGCAATAAGTAGTGTATTTATGTGGAATAATTACTTTCCATAGAGAGGCTAAACTTAAATTAAGGGAAGTGATAAAGTGGCATATACAGCATTATACAGAAAATTTAGACCTTTAACATTTGGAGAAATAGTTGGGCAAGACCATATAACTAGAACTTTAAAAAATCAATTAATTTCAAATAGAGTAGGTCATGCATATCTTTTTAATGGATGTAGAGGAACAGGTAAAACATCTGCTGCTAAAATACTTGCAAGAGCAGTTAATTGCCTAAATCCAAAAGATGGAGAACCATGCAATGAATGCGAAATCTGTAAAGCTGCTATTTCCGGTTCTTTAACAGATATAGTAGAAATGGATGCGGCATCTAACAACAGTGTAGAAGATATTAGATTAATAAGAGATGAAGTTAATTTTTTGCCAACACTTGCAAAATACAGAGTATATATTATAGATGAGGTTCATATGCTATCAACAGGTGCTTTTAATGCATTACTAAAAACATTAGAAGAGCCACCAGCACATGTAAAATTTATTTTAGCAACAACAGAACCACAAAAACTTCCAGCAACAATATTATCAAGATGCCAAAGATTTGATTTTAAGAAATTATCAAATGAAAATATTGTAAAAAGATTAAATATTGTCTGTGAAGAAAGTAATTTAAAAGTAGAAGAAAATGCACTTAAAATAATTGCTTCATTATCTGAAGGAGCAATGCGTGATGCATTAAGTATATTAGAAAGATGTCTTCAAGATGGAGATAATGATATTACAGAAGACAAAATTAAAGAATTAGTTGGAATACCAAAATTAACTTATATAGAAGGAATTGTAGAAGCAGTTATAAAAAAAGATGTTTCTAAGGCACTAACAGTAATAAAAGAAGTAATAGCAGAAGGAAAAGACCAAGGAAACTTCTTATGGGAAGTAATAAAATATGTTAAAGATTTATTATTATATAAAGTAACTGGTGAAACAGGAATATATAGCAGTCAGGAAGTTGAAAAATTAAAAGAAAATGCAGAATTAGTATCAAAAGAAGAACTTGTACATTTAGTATATGAATTGTCAGAATTAGAAAATAATATGAAATGGTCATCACAAAAAACAATAATGCTAGAAGCAGGATTTATAAAATTATGTGACACAGAAACAGCAATTCCAATGCAATCAAGTAGTGGAGGAAGTAGCGTAAATAATGCAGATGTTCAAGAATTACAAAGAAGAGTATTTAAATTAGAAGATTATATTAGTAAATTAGGAAAGGGAAATGTAAGCAAAATGCAGACTGTAACTACACAAAAACAAGTGGTACAACCTAAGCCTGCTCCAAAGCCTGCAAGTCCCGAAAGCATAAAAAACAATTCATTTTGGCGAGAAATAATCGGAAAATTTAAAGAAGAAAAGAAAATGATGTTATATGCAAATCTTTTAAATACAACAGTTTCTGAAATAAACGATATGACAGTAGGAATTAACTTTAAAAATGGATTAAATCCATTAAGCAAAACAATTTTGGAAAAACCAGAAAATATAAATGAAATACAAAAAGAAATATCCATAGCTTATGGAAAAGAAATGAAAGTAAAATTTATTGATAATAAAGTAAATGAGCCAGAGCAAGCATCTGGATTAGAAGGTTTCGTGCAAGACATGGATCTTCCAATAGATATAATAGAAGAATAATAGGAGGTTTTAATATGGCAAGACGTGGAGGTTTCCCAGGTGGAATGGGAGGATTCGGAGGAATGAATCTTAACAACTTAATGAAAGAAGCAAAAAAAATGCAAGCTGATTTAGAAAAAACACAAAGCGAAATATCAGCGCAAGAATTTGAAAGTTCAGCAGGAGGCGGAGCAATAACTGTAAAAGTAACAGGAGATAAAGTTTTAAAAGAAGTAAAATTAAAACCAGAAATTGTTGATCCTGATGATGTAGAAATGTTACAAGATTTAATTATTACATGTGTTAATGATGCTTTTGGAAAAGTAGATAGTGCAACAAAACAACAAATGGGAAAATTTAATATACCAGGATTAATGTAAGGAGTATTTAGGATGTCAATATATTCACCATCAATAGAAAAACTAATTGAAAACTTTGAAAAATTACCTAGTATAGGGCATAAAACAGCAACAAGACTTGCTTTTTATATGTTAAATTGCAGTGATGAAAGTGCAAAAGAATTTATAGATGCCATAGAATCTGCAAGAAAAAATCTAAAATATTGCTCTATATGTTTTAATATATCAGATACAGATCCTTGTATGATTTGTGCAAATCCTAAGAGAGATAAATCTGTTATTTGCGTAGTAGAAGATGTAAAAGATATAATTGCAATGGAAAAAACACATGAATATAAAGGTGTTTATCATGTTCTACATGGTTCAATTTCACCAATGAATGGAATAGGACCTGATGATATAAAGATAAAAGAATTATTAACAAGATTACAAACAGGTGAAGTAAAAGAAGTAATACTTGCAACAAATCCAAGAGTTGAAGGAGAAGCAACAGCAATGTATTTATCTAAATTAATTAAGCCTTTAGGAATAAAAGTAACAAGAATTGCAAGAGGAATTCCAATTGGTGGAGATTTAGAATATACAGATGAAATTACTTTGTTGCAGGCTTTAGAAGGACGTATGGAAATATGAGAAATATAAAGTTAACAATAGAATATGATGGTAAAGAATTTAATCGGTTGGCAAAAACAGCCTAATAAATTAAATATACAAGGTAATTTGGAAAAAGTTATTTCAGACCTTACAAAAGAAGAGATAGAAATAATTGGTTCTGGAAGAACAGATGCAGGAGTGCATGCTTTAGGTCAAGTTGCAAATTTTAAAACAAATTCAAATATTCCAATAGAAAAATTTGCAATAGCAATAAATTCTAGAATCAAGCAATCTATAAGAATAAAGAAAGCCGAAGAAGTAGATGAAAGGTTTCACAGTAGATATAATTGCAAAAGAAAAACATATAGATATATAATTAATACTTCAGAAACAGGAAGTGCAATATATAGAAATCTAGAATATAATATAAAAATGAAGTTAGATGCAGAAAAAATGAAAGAAGCCGCAAAATATTTTGTTGGAGAACATGATTTTTCAGCATTTAAATCTAGTGGAACAAGTAGCAAAAGTAGTGTCAGAACTATTTATAAAGCAAAAGTAGAAGAAAACGGAGAAAGAATTATAATAGAACTTACAGGTAATGGTTTTTTATATAATATGGTAAGAATTATTTCCGGAACATTAGTTGAAGTTGGATTAGGTAAAATAAAACCAGAAGAAATAAGTAAAATAATAGAATCTAAAAATAGACAAAACGCAGGAAAAACATTGCCAGCGTGTGGATTATATTTAGTTAGTGTTGAATATGAAAAGTAACGAAAAAAATAAAATATTCATAAGATATATAAAGCTTAAATAGGAGGAACAAATATGAATATTTTATTATTTTTCTTTTCAATTCCAATTGCAATAATAATTATATCAATAGCTTTAGAGAGATTATTAGATTGTCCAGTTTTAGTTGCAGCTATTACATTTGCAGTATTACTAGTGATTGCAACCATTTTAGGAAGTACTACTTTTTTAATAGCAGTTATCATATATACAATAATTTCATTTTTAGCAGCATGGATTAGTAAATATATATGCAGGTGGCTAAGAAGTATTCGAAATTGTTGCAACAATAATTCAAATAATTGTAATAATAATAATGTGTTAACAGTAAATGGAAGAGTAAATATAGCTGATGAAACAAATAATAATAACAACAATAATTGTAATAATAATAACTCAGGTACATTTTATGGATGTTATAGAAGGAGATAGAATTAAGTAAAATGAGAATAGATAAATTTTTAAAAGTAGCAAGAATTATAAAAAGAAGAACAATAGCAAATGAAATGGCGGATATGGGAAGAGTAATTGTCAATGGAAAACAAGTAAAGCCTAGCTATGAGGTGAAAATTGGAGATATTGTAGAATTAAAATTTGGAGAAAAAATATCAAAATTTGAAATAATAGAAATTCCAAAAGTTCAAGGAAAAAATATGCCGGAGATGATAAAGTTATTATAAATAACTTTCATCTTCGGCAATTGTTTTTGCTATATTATAAATTAATCTTTGCTTTTCTGGTGAACATTTTGCAAGCAATTCTCTAAAATCATCTTCTAAATAAGATTTAGAATCATCAGATGTACCAGATAAAATATAACCTTCTGAAACATCTAGTAATTTGCAAACTTGAGAAAGTCTATTTAAATTAAAGTGTGAATGCCCACATTCAACTCTGCTTAAAAAGGCAACAGATACATCTATTTTCTCAGCTAGATTTTCTTGAGTCATATTTTTGGCAAGTCTAGCCTTTTTTAATCTTTCACCTATAATAGAATAATCTAAAGCCATAAAAAACCTCCATTCGAGCAATTTATACTCTAATAAAATTTAAATTAAAAACTTCTAAAATTGTGAAAATTAGCCATCTCAAAATTCTTACTAATTTTGAGGGCAAAAACAATTGTAGTATTATTGTGAAAAATATATTTTTTACAATAATTACTCCAAATTTATTGATATAAGTAGAATATAGCATTTTGAAAATAATCGTAGAAGAAACGGTAAAGTCAACATTAACCATATGATTAATGTTAGTGTATGCAATTTAATAAAATATATTTGTGAAATTTTTTAAAAATAGATTGATAACTATTATCACTTATGTTATGATGATAAGAGCGGGTAGGCTAAAATAATAATAGGAGGGATATATTAAATGGATTTCAAACAATGGAATGGTTTTAATAAGTCTGGAGAATGGACAAAAGAAATAGACGTAAGAGGATTTATACAAGCTAACTATATTCCATATGAAGGAGATGAATCATTTTTAGCAGGTGTTTCAGATAATACAAAAAAACTATGGGATGAAGTATTAGAATTGTATAAAAAAGAAAGAGAAAATGGTGGAGTATTAGATGCAGATTGTAAAACTCCTTCAAGAATAGATGCATATGCACCAGGATATATAGATAAAGACTTAGAAGAAATAGTTGGAGTTCAAACAGATGCCCCACTAAAAAGAGCAATAATGCCTAATGGTGGAATTAGAATAGTAGAAAAATCAGCTGAAAGCTACGGATTTAAAGTAGATGACGAAGTTGAATATATATATCATAACTTAAGAAAAACTCATAATGATGGAGTATTTGATGTATATACAAAAGATATTAGGGCAGCGAGAAGTTCTCACCTTTTAACAGGTCTTCCTGATGGATATGGTAGAGGAAGAATTATTGGTGATTATAGAAGAGTTGCATTATATGGAGTAGATGTTTTAATAGCAGATAAACAAAGACTATTAGATACATCTTTAAACACAGATGAATTTACAGAATCAGTAATCCGTGAAAGAGAAGAAGTATCAGAACAAATTAAAGCATTAAAGCAATTAAAAGAAATGGCTAAATCATATGGTTTTGATATATCAGAGCCAGCTACAACAGCAAAAGAAGCTATTCAATGGTTATATTTTGCATATTTAGCAGCAATTAAAGATCAAAATGGAGCAGCAATGAGTTTAGGTAGAACATCTACATTCTTAGACATATATATTCAAAGAGATTTAGAAAATGGAACATTAACAGAAAAAGAAGCTCAATCACTAATGGATCAATTTATTATAAAATTAAGATTAGTAAGATTTTTAAGAGCACCAGAATATAACGAATTATTTAGTGGAGATCCAGTATGGGTAACAGAAAGTATTGGAGGAATGGGAATTGATGGTAGAACATTAGTTACTAAAAATTCATACAGAGTACTTCATACTTTAGAGAATTTAGGATCAGCACCAGAACCAAACTTAACAGTTTTATGGTCAAAGAATTTACCAGAATCATTTAAGAGATATTGTGCAAAAATATCTATTGATACATCATCAATTCAATACGAAAATGATGATTTAATGAGAATAACATTAGGTGATGATTATGGAATAGCATGTTGTGTATCAGCAATGAAGATTGGTAAACAAATGCAATTCTTTGGAGCAAGAGCAAACCTTGCAAAAGCATTACTTTATGCAATTAATGGTGGAAAAGACGAAATGTCTGGAAAACAAATTACACCAAAATTTGAACCAATTACATCAGAATATTTAGATTATGATGAAGTAATGGAAAAATTTGATCAAATGATGGATTATGTAGCAAAAATATATATAAAAGCATTAAATGCTATACATTATATGCATGATAAATATTCATATGAAGCATTAGAAATGGCTTTACATGATAGAGATGCAGATATATTAAGAACTATGGCATGTGGAATAGCTGGATTATCTGTTGTAGCAGATTCATTATCAGCTATAAAATATGCAAAAGTAAAAGTTATAAGAAATGAAGATGGACTAGCAGTAGACTATCAAGTAGAAGGAGATTTCCCTAAATACGGAAATGATGATGATAGAGTTGATAATATAGCTGTTGAATTAGTAAAAACATTTGAAAGAAAATTACAAAAACATATAACATATAGAAATTCTAAACATACATTATCAATCTTAACAATAACATCAAATGTTGTTTATGGAAAAGCAACAGGAAATACTCCTGATGGAAGAAGAGCTGGAGAACCATTTGGACCAGGAGCAAATCCATTACATGGAAGAGATACAAATGGAGCATTAGCTTCTATGAATACAATAGCAAAATTACCATATGAATATTCAGAAGATGGAATTTCATATACATTTGCTATTACTCCAGGAACACTTGGAAAAGATGAAGAAACAAGAATAACAAATATGGTTAATATGTTACAAGGATACTTTATTAAAACAGGACATCATATAAATGTAAATGTATTTGATAGAGCATTACTTGAAGATGCAATGGAACATCCAGAAAATTATCCTCAATTAACAGTTCGTGTTTCAGGATATGCAGTAAACTTCATAAAACTTACAAGAGAACAACAACTAGACGTTATAAATAGAACAATACATGAAAGAATATAATTTATTTAAAAAGGGATTTAGGAATAGTCCTAAAATCCCTTTTTAATGCATAATAAAATCAATTTTTCGGAGGACTTATGATAGACGTAAAAAATCAAATTAGGATACATTCTTTTGAAAGCTTAGGAGCAGTTGACGGACCAGGAATAAGATATGTAATATTCACACAGGGATGTCACTTAAAGTGCAAATATTGCCAAAACCGTGATACATGGGATATGAATTCAGGCACGATTTACAATATTCAAGATATTGTAGAAAAAATAGAGAGATATGTTCCATATATGCAAGGTGAAGGTGGAATAACAGTAAGTGGAGGAGAACCTTTACTACAACCAGATGCATTAATTACATTATTTAAAGAAATGAAAAAAAGAAATATTAATACTGCAATAGATACATCAGGAAATATGCCTATTACAGATAAAATTAAAGAATTAATAGACCTTACAGATTTATTTTTATTGGATATAAAATGTATTAATGATGAAATTTGCAAAGATTTAGTAGGCGCTTCTAATAAATTAGAGCTTGAATTTGCAAGATATTTAAGTGGAAATGGGAAAGATATGTGGATAAGACAAGTATTAATTCCAGGTTATACAGATAAAGAAGAAGATTTAATTAAATTAAGGGAATTTATAAATTCTCTAAAAACTGTAAAAAAAGTAGAAATATTACCATATCATAATTTAGGAAAATTTAAATGGGATAATATGAATGTACCATATGAATTTGAAAATGTAAAAGTACCAACAAACGAAGAAATAAAAAAAGCAAAAGAGATATTAGGAATTTAGAAAATAGTGGTAACGCTCCTTAAAATTACTATTAAACGAAAAAATCACTTTAGCTTATGCTAAGGTGTTTTTTTCGAACTAATGCAATGCTTAATAATAGTTGAATTGACTTTTATGTAAATTAAAAGTATAATAATTTAAGTCACTTGTATAAAAAACTTTCAATAATTGAGGAGGAGTTACATGAAAAAAAATCCTAAAAAATGCATGACTTCAGAACTTTTATTCCAGCATATCATCTTAAAAGAAGATGAGAATGGCGAGTATATTAAAGAATATAAACGCCGGTTAGACATGCTGGAACTTACAAATCAGCAAGTCAAGGATTTCCGAGGATATGATGAAGACAGGATAAATAAAGGACTAACGTCTTTAGATAAAAGTGTACTTCTTGGAACAATGCCTGAAGAAGCATTCGAAAGTCCTTTTATCGTGGACAATCATACTTTCTCGGAAAACTTGTACTATATAAATTCTATTATTTCAGATAGAATTTATTTCCGTATATGGAATGAGTATATGGACTTTGACAAAGTCTGTGAGAAAGCATATGAAAAATCTGAAATACACAGCTTAAATGGTTTGTTGGTGATGAATGTTGGAATGACAGCGACCCAGCAGGGAATTTTTCT
Organism: uncultured Clostridia bacterium; assembly: GCA_944392175.1. GTDB lineage: Bacteria > Bacillota > Clostridia > TANB77 > CAG-508 > Merdicola. Next base: position 15,271 of record CALXVT010000010.1, on the reverse strand, counting down.
AAAAAACGAATTTCGAATTTTAGGAAAGTTGTGGTATCACCTGGATGGATCTTGGCTGGGAGAGGAGGCATGGCAAATATAGGGAGTGACGAGGAGCATCAGTTTCTTACTGATGCTCATTTTGTATGGGAAGATTAACATATTTTTACCAATTATAAGTAAAAAATATTCAAAAAGGCCTATAAATGCAACAAAATTATGAAAATTGAGCTTAAATTATTGTAAACTTAACAAAAATGTAATATAATTGTAATGTGTATTTAAAAAAATTACAAAAGTAGAAAAAACTATATCCGTAAAGGGATAGAAAGAGGTTTAAATATATTAAAAAAACTGCTATTTTTTGCTATTGACTTATGATTTTAATATAGTAAAATACAAGAGATAGTAGTATATAAAAAGGATGGTAAATATGAAAAGAACAAGTAAAATTTTAGGAGCAATAATTACAATATTGATGGTAATTGCAATAGCCACAGAAAGCTTTGCTGCAACAACTACTTTTGGAATTGAAGAATATAGAAGACCAACTGCAGATGGAAAGCAATATGCATATAAGATTAATCGTGGTGGAAGCAATGGAAAAATGGTTTGGAAAGTTGTAGTACGTGAAAATAGTGGAACAACAATAAACTATGATAACACAATCTACTGTTTAAAAGCAGAAAAAGGATTTTATACAGATACACCAGGAAATTTTTCTGGAGATTATGATAAAATGATTGATTTTGCTGACAAAAGCCAATTAGTTCCATCAATAATAGCAAATGATGACTATTATTATGCAATAATGTGGATATTAGATCATGCATATATTCCATATTATACAAAAAGTTCTGACTCTGTAGATGTTCAAACTCAAAAAGCAGAACAAGCAGAACAAGATAAGCAAGATTTATTAAATGCTGCAGGTTTATCAGAATCAGATAAAAAGGAATTAACAGATGATGATATAGATGTTGTGCAACAAACAGCAATATGGTATTTTACAAATACTACTGCAGAAGAAAATGCAGATGTATACCATGTGGATTTTGCAGGAGAGCCTTCATTCCCAGCAATATCTTTAGCAGAAAGTAGCACAAAAACATATACAACATTAAATGATATAAACGAATATAGATATAATGCAATGACAAAATTATATAAATACATGGTAAGTACAGCAAAAAGCGATGAAAACATTAATTACTATAAAAACAACAATGGAGCTGTACAAGAACCAATAAGTATTGCACAAGAGGTTAATCCAACTGTCGAATTAGATGGAAACAATTATATAGTAGGACCATATAAAATAAATAAAAATAATGATTTACCATTTGAATTTAAAGCAACATTCACAGATCAAGATGGAACAAGTTTAGAGGGAAAATACACTTTATTAAATTCAAATAAACAAGCAGTTGCAGATGGAACTACAATTAAAGACTTAATCGGAACAAGTTTTTATATTTCAATTCCTTCAGCAAATATAGATGACATATCAAATATTAAATTTAGTTATACTGGTTCATATAGAGTTACATCAAAAGGATATTGGACAAATTCACAAAATCCTAATGTAGTACAACCATTAGTTGTTGTAGATAAACAAGACAAACCAATTAGTGGAGAAAAAGAAGTTGGAGTAACTAAGAGAGAATTTGACTTATCTTTAAGAAAATTTATATCTGAAGTTAACGGAAAAGCAGTAAATAGAGAACCATCAGTAGACACAGGAAATTTAAATCAAACATTGGATGGAACAAAAATAACAACAGCAGATTATAATCATACCAAAAATGCTATAGCTGTTAAACCAGGAGATATAATTACATATACAATAAGAGTATATAATGAAGGTGAAATAGATGGTTATGTTTCAGAAATAACAGACTATTTACCAGAAGAATTAGAATTTATTAGTGATACAACAAATTATCCAGAAGAAACAGATTTTAATGCTGGATATGGATGGATAATAGATTCAACTAATAATAGAATTATAAAAACTAAACATTTAGCTTATTCTAATGAAGCAGCAGATGCAGATCAAAATGAAGAAAACTTAATAGAAGCATATAATGGAACAACATTAGACTATAAAGAAGTAAAAGTAAAATGTAAAGTTAAAAATACAACAGAAACATTAAAGAAAATAACAAACTTAGCTCAAATTACAGGATGTACTGATTCAAAAGGAAATGCTGTAACAGATAGAGATTCTGTACCAAACGGTAACTTTACATTACCAACAGATGAAGAATTACCAAATTATAAAGAAGATGAAATAAACAGAGGAGACAAATACATACCAGGACAAGAAGATGATGATGATTTTGAGAAAATAATCATTCAAGAATTTGATTTAGCATTAAGAAAATTTATTACAGGACAAAATGGACAAACAGTAATTGGTAGAGAGCCAACAGTAGATACAACAAACTTAGCAAATGGTACATCTACAACAGCTACATATAATCATCCAAAAACACCATTAGATATGAGCAGAGGAGATATAATCGAATATACAATTAGAGTATATAATGAAGGTTCTATAGATGGTTATGCAAATGAAATTGTAGATAAACTACCAGCAGAATTAGAATTCTTAACAGAAGATGAAACAAACATTAAATATAGATGGAAAGTTTCAGAAGATGGAAGAACAGTAACAACTGATTATTTATCAAAAGAACAAGAACAATCAGCAGGATCAAACATGATAAAAGCTTTTGATGGAACAACATTATCATATAAAGATGTAAAAATTGTATGTAAAATAAAAGATGATGCAGAGTTTGGCAAAAAGTTAACAAACTTAGCAGAAATTACAGATTCATCAGATTCAGATGGAAATGATGTTATAGACAGAGATTCTACAACAGATAATATGGAAGTTCCTGATGATAACAATTTACCAAATTATAATGATGACAAAATCAATTCAGGAGAAGAATATATTCCAGGACAAGAAGATGATGATGATTTTGAAAAAGTAAGAATCGTATACTTTGATTTAGCATTAAGAAAATTTATAACAGCTGTGGATGATCAAGAAGTAACAGATAGAATTCCACAATTAAGTATTGGAGAAGATGGAAATATTGTTTATAACCATACTAAAGATCCAGTAGAAGTTGAAAATGGAAATATTGTTACATATACATTAAGAATATATAATGAAGGATTAATGGATGGATATGCAAGTTTAGTTAAAGACGATATTCCTGACGGATTAAAATTCTTACCAGATAATCCTATAAATACAGAATATAGATGGCAAGAATCAGAAGATGGAACATATATATCTACAGATTATCTATCTAAAGAACAAGAAGAAAACGCTGGAGATAATTTAATAAAAGCATTTAATCCAGATTTAGGTATAGAAGAAGGTAATCCAGATTACAGAGATATTAAAGTTGCTTTTGAAGTAACAGAACCAAATACTTCTGATAGAATATTAGTAAATACAGCAGAAATACAAGATGACAGAGATAGTGCAAATGATCCAATAGATGATATCGATTCAACTCCAGATAATAACAATGAATGGAATGAAGAAGATGACTTGGATAAAGAATTTGTAAAAGTAAAATATTTTGACTTGGCATTAAAGAAATGGGTAAGTAAAGCAATAGTTATTGATGAAGATGGAAAACAAACAGTAACAGAAACTGGACATACAGGAGATGAAAATCCAGAGCCACCAGCAAAAGTTGACTTGGGAAGAAAAAACATAAATAAAGTAACAGTAAAATTTGAATTCCAAATAAAAGTAACTAATGAAGGTGAAATAGCAGGATACGCAACAGAAATAACAGATTATATACCTGAAGGATTAAAATTTGTACAAGAAGATAATCCAGATTGGTATGAAAGAGAGCCATTAAATGGTAGAGAAAGAGTTGCAACACAGGCGTTAGCTAATACTTTATTACAACCAGGAGAAAGTGCAACAGTTTCAATATTATTAACATGGATTAATGGCCAAGATAATATGGGACTAAAAACAAATATAGCAGAAATAAGCCAAGATTATAATGATAGCAATACACCAGATATAGATTCAACTCCAGATAACTTTAAAGAAGGAGAAGATGATATAGATGATGCACCAGTAATGCTAACAGTTGCATTAGGTAATACAAAATTATATTTAGGATTAGCAGCAATTGTTGTTATAGCACTTGGTGGAGGAGCATTTATAATTAAGAAATTCGTTTTATAGAATGTGAATAAATAATTTGAAAACTTCTATAAAATAAAAGTATAAAAAGTGGAAAACTATTTTAAAAGATGATAGTTTTCCACTTTTTTTGCATTAGAGAAGTTACGTGAAAAATAGAAAGATTTTTAAATAGTATTAAAGAATAAGCAAAAAAATGTTAAAAAAGCGAGAACAGAAATGCTTGCAAAAGGATTAATGTTAAACTTGTAAAAGAGATGACAAAATTAACAGATGAAGAATTAGAAAAATTAAAAAAAGAAATTTAAATTAATTAGAGATAGCTAATGATTTCAAAAAATGGAATTATTAGCTATTTACTTATTAAATATAATCAAATATAATAATAAAAAAGAATAAAAATTGGAGAAGAAATATGCAAATGAAAAAAAGTGTAAAAATAATAGCAATAGTAATTTTATTAGTGATCATATGTATTTCGATTACATATGTAAAAGTTGCTAATAAAGTGGTATTAGCAACTCAAAAAATATTTTACGGGGAGTTGCAAGAAAATTAATATATGCATATAGAAGAAGACGAAAGTGGAGATAAAGTACCAGTGCCAAATGGATATGTTGGAAGCGAGGTTTCAGGAGAAAATGAAATAGATACAGGATATGTAATTTATGAAGGAGAAGAAAAAGTAACAGAAGAAAACGTAGAAAACGCTCAAAAAACAAGAAATCAGTATGTATGGATACCAGTATCAAATATAAGTAAATTTTATGGAACAGATGAAAATAATAAAAATTGGGGAAAGATTTATAGTTTTACTACAAGTACAGGAAGTAGTATAGATAGTATAACTGGGGCTGTACCAATTAATTGGACAGAAAACAATGGAATAATGAATATAACTGATAATAATAGTTGGAGAAATCCGGATATTAGTTTGAAAAATGATAAAAATGTATATGATATGGATTCAAGATTACAAAATACAGATACTCTAAGTGAAAGTTCACATGAATTTTTAGCAGAATTAGAAGAAGAATTTAATAGCATGATAGAAAGTGTAGAAAAATATGGTGGATTTTATATAGGTAGATATGAAACAGGAGATTTAAGCAAGAAAACAGCAGTGGTTACTAAAAATAATACAGATATCGGAGATCAAGATTGGTACGAAATGTATAATAAATGTAAAACATTAAAAAATAAAAGTCAAAATGTAGAAACAGGAATGATATGGGGAAATCAATTTGATAGAACTTTGATGTGGTTAATTGAAAGTGGAAATAAGACTAAAGAAGACATATTAAATTCTAAATCATGGGGAAATTATAAAGATTCAACATTAAAATATATAGATGATAAAGGAAATCTAACAACAAAAAATGAAGGAAATAGTGAGAGAATACCAACGGGAAGCAGTGATTATACAATAGCAAATAATATATATGATTTAGCAGGAAATGTTTATGAATGGACTATGGAAAACCACAGTACACATTATAGGGCATATCGAGGAGGAGCATATGACAGTGATAGCAAAACTAATTATGTAAGTAATCGTTATGGAGGCACACCAACTAGTCATTATGAAATAAGAGGTTGTAGAGCGATGCTATATATAAAATAAATAAGAGATAGCTAATAATTTAAAAAATGGAATTATTAGCTATTTACTTTTTAAAATTGTTACCATATAATTATAAAAGAATAAAGAAAAATTAGGAGAAAAGATATGCTAAAACATACAATAGATAGAAACGCCGAAAGCATTGGCGTTGTACACACACACACACACACACACAAGTACATTTAGAGAAATAAAAAGGGTAGCAAACGAGGCTACTCTATATTGCGTGGAAAACAGGATGACTGTAGCACTATATGTGAAAAAATAGTGCAAGCGGGACATCCTGTTTTTTTGCGTGTAATTTTTTGAATGCTAAAGATTAAGGAGGAATTCGAATGCAAAAGAAAAGAAGTATAAAAATAATATCAATGGTTTTGATATTTGTGCTAATATGTGTATCAATAACATATGTAAAAACTGGAAATAAAGAAGTACTAGCAACAACAAAAGAATTTAATACAGAAAATTTACAAAATAATGAACATATGCATGTAGAATTAGATAACAGTGGAGATAAAGTACCAGTACCAAATGGATATGTAGGGAGTAAAGCTAGAGGAGAGAATGAAATAGATACTGGATATGTAATATATGAAGGAGAAGAAGTAGTAAATGATGACAATGTAGAAGAAGCACAGAAAATAAGAAATCAATATGTATGGATACCAGTACCAGATGCAAGTACAATGTATGGAACAGATGAGAATGGAAAAAAATGGGGGAAATTATATAATTTTGCGACGAGCTCAAATGATCCAAATTATGATGAATTAACAGGAGCATATCCGTTAAATTGGAGTGAAAACGATGGAATAATGCAAGTTATAAATATGACAAATGCTAGAGAACCAGATATTGCAATAAGTTTTGATAGAGATAATAAATTAAAAATGTTAGAAAAACATATAAAAGGTACTCATGATTTTCTATTATATTTGGAACAAGATTTTAATAGTATGATAAAAAGTGTTGAAAAATATAAAGGTTTTTATATAGGAAGATATGAAACAGGAAACTTAAGTAAACAGGAAGCTTGTGTAGTAAAAGGAAATGGAGATATAGCACAACAAACATGGTATACAATGTATAAAAAAACTCAAAACTTAAATGATAATAGTAATGATGTAAAAACAGGAATTATTTATGGAAGTCAATGGGATAGAGTATTGATGTGGCTAGTAGAAAGTAAAAATAAAACTAAAGAAGAAATAATAAATTCAAAAAATTGGGGAAACTATAAACAGGTAAATTTAAATTATATAGATAATAGTGGAAATATTAAAAATAAAGGCGAAGGACAGAGTATAAGACTTTCAACAGGTGTTAGTGAATTTACTAAGGCGAATAATATATATGATTTAGCAGGAAATATAGATGAATGGACGGTAGAAAGCTTTAATGATTATGGTAGAGTAATTAGAGGAGGCTTTTTTGCAGCAGATAATGGAAGTTCAAGTAGTCGTAATAATGTTTATACAGTAACTACAAATAGTTATAATTTCGGTTGTCGTGCAATGCTATATATAAAATAATTAAATAAGGAGAGATACATATGAATAAAAATAGAAACGCTGAAAAGCTTGGTGCTGTACACACACACACACACACACACACACAAGCACATTTAGAAAAATAATTGCAGGAATATGTATAGTAATAATATTATTTGTAACAATAGGATTAATAATAGTACAACGAAATAAAAATATTGTACTAGCAAAGAATCAAACTAAAAAATTAGAATTGCAAGATAATGAGCATATGCATATAGAATTAGATAGCACAGGAGATGAAGTTCCAGTACCAAATGGATATATAGGAAGTAAAGCTACAGGAGAAAATAAAATAGGTACTGGGTATGTAATATATGAAGGAACAGAAGAGGTAAACGACAGTAATGTGAAAGAAGCTAAAAAAGCAAGAAACCAATATGTATGGATACCAGTACCAGATGTAAGCAAAATGTATGGAACAGATGCAAATGGAAAGAAGTGGGGCAAATTATATACTTTTACAACTACTGCAGGAGATAATATTGATGAAATAACAGGGGCAAAACCGTTAGATTGGAGTGAAACTAATGGCGTTATACAAGTAAGTAACACAGGATATAGAGAACCTGATATTGTTGTAAAGCAAGATGGAAAGCAATATGATTTAGACTCAACATTAAAAGAAGTTGGAATAAATAATGATGCACAAAATTTTTTAATTGAATTAGAAAAAGAGTTTTATGGAATGATAGAAAGTGTAGAAAAATATGGAGGGTTTTATATAGGAAGATATGAAACTGGAAATGTAAAGAAAGACAATTTTAAAGTTAGAAAAGGAGAAGATACAACTGGTCAAAGCTGGTATGTTTCATATATATCCAGCAAAAATCTTAAGGGAAAAAATGCAAATGTAGAAACAGGAATGATATGGGACTGTCAATGGGATAGAACATTAATGTGGCTAATAGAAACAGGAAATAAAACTAAAGAAGAAATATGTAAAGATTCAGGAACATGGGGAAATTATTTGGATATAAAATTTGATTATGAAAATAAGAATGGAGAAATAGTACATAAAGTAGGAAATGAAAAAATATTAACAGGAAGTAGTGAATATACAAAAGCAAATAACGTATATGATTTAGCAGGAAATGTATCCGAATGGACTTTAGGAGCAAGAAGGGGAGATTTTAGATGTATCAGAGGTGGAGGTAATGGAAGTTATTCAAATGTTATTCCCGCTCGGAATACGAAATTCATATTATCCGACAACTTCAAATGGTTGCAGAGCAATGCTATATATAAAATAAACAAGAGATAGCTAATAATTTCAAAAAATGGAATTATTAGCTATTTACTTTTTAAAATTGTTAACATATAATTATAAAAGAAATAAAAAAATTTAGGAGAAAAAAGATGCAAAATATGAAAATAGATAGAAACGCCGAAAACATTGGCGCTGTACACACACACACACACACACAAGTACGTTTAGGGAAATAAAAAGGGTAGCAAACGAGGCTACTCTATATTGCGTGGAAAACAGGATGACTGTAGCACTATATGAGAAAAGATAGTGCAAACGGTACATCCTGTTTTTTTGCGTGCAATTTTTTAAAGAATACAGAAGAGTAAGGAGGAAAATAAATGCAAAAGAAAAGAAGTATAAAAATAATATCAATAGTTTTGATATTGGTGCTAATATGTGTATCAATAACATATGTAAAAAGCGGAAATAAAGAAGTATTAGCAACAACAAAAGAATTTAATTCAGAAAACTTACAAGATAATGAACATATACACGTAGAAGTTGATAGTAGTGGAGATAAAGTACCAGTACCAAATGGATATGTAGGAAGTAAAGCAAAAGGAGAAAATGAGATAGATACTGGGTATGTTATATATGAGGGAACAGAAGAAGTAAATGATAGTAATGTAGAAGAAGCACAAAAAACAAGAAATCAATATGTATGGATACCAGTATTAGATGCAAGTACAATGTATGGAACAGATGCTAATGGTAAGAAATGGGGAAAATTATATAGTTTTACAACAGAAACAGGAGAAGAAATTGATCCAGTAACTGGAGCAAAACCGCTTAATTGGAGTGAAAGTGATGGAGTAATTAAAATATCAAATATGATGAATTATATAGAACCTGATACAATAAAAAGTTATGATGTGGATTTTAGAATAAAAAATATAGAACTAGACGAAAATTCAACTCATGAATTTTTAGTACAATTAGAACAAGAATTTAGTGATATGATAGAAAGTGTAGAAAAATATGCTGGATTTTATATAGGAAGATATGAAACAGGTGATTTAAATAAAGAGAAAGTCGTAGTAAAAAAAGGAAATGTTAATATTTCAAATAGAAATTGGTATTTATCATATATAAAGTGTAAAGATTTAAGTAATGCGAACAATAATGTAAGAACGGGAATGATATGGGGATGTCAATGGGATAGAATATTAAAATGGTTAATAGAAAGTGGGAATAAAACAAAGGAAGAAGTATCTGTTGATTCAACAAGTTGGGGAAATTATAAAAATGCTGAGTTTAAATATATAAACAATAACGGAGCTTCAATAGAAAAAGAAAGTGGAACTAATGTAATAATTCCAACAGGAAGCACAGAATATTCAAGGTCAAACAATATATATGATTTAGCAGGAAATGTTAAAGAGTGGTCAATGGGAGCTGTTAACGGTCAAAATAGAATGTTAAATGGAGGAAGTTATGGTTTTAATGGTGATCAATATACAGCAAGCATTCTTGATAAGTATTATCCAAATCTTTCATATTCAGATTATCGGTTGTCGTGCAATGTTATATATAAAATAAAAGAGGAAGTAGCTAATAATTTCAAGGAAAGGAAATATTAGCTATTTACTTTTTAAAATTGTTAACATATAATTATAAAAAGAAACAAAAAATTTAGGAGAAAAAGGATGCAAAACGTAAACATAGATAGAAACGCTGAAAGCATTGGCGTTGTACACACACACACACACACACACAAGTACGTTTAGAAAAATAAAAAGGGTAGCAAATGAGGCTACTCTATATTGCGTTGCAAACAGGATGACTGTAGCACTATATGAGAAAAGATAGTGCAAACGGGACATCCTGTTTTTTTGCGTTAAAAATTATTAAAAATAACGAAAGAGAGTTGAAGAAAAATGCAAAAGAAAAGAAGTATAAAAATAATATCAATAGTTTTGATATTTGTGCTAATATGTGTATCAATAACATATGTAAAAACTGGAAATAAAGAAGTACTAGCAACAACAAAAGAATTTAATACGGAAAATTTACAAGATAATGAACATATGCATGTAGAGATTGATAGTAGTGGAGATAAAGTACCAGTACCAAATGGATATGTGGGAAGTAAGGTGGCAGGAGAAAATGAAATAGATACCGGATATGTAATATATGAAGGAACAGAAGAAGTAAATGACAACAATGTAGAAGAAGCACAAAAAACAAGAAATCAATATGTATGGATACCGGTACCTGACGCAAGTACAATGTACGGAACAGATGAAAATGGAAAAAAGTGGGGAAAACTATATGATTTTACGACAGAAACGGGAGATAATATAAATCCAGTGACAGGAGCGAAACCACTTAATTGGATTGAAGAAAACGGCATAATAAAAATAGAAGGTGTAGAGGCCAGTTTTAAAGAACCATATATAACAGATGAATACGAAATGAACTCAAAAATTAAAAATTTAAAATTAGATAGCAAAACAACACTTGAATTTTTAAAGCAATTAGAAGAAGAATTTAATCAAATGATAGATAGTGTACAAAGGTATGGAGGGTTCTATATAGGAAGATATGAAACAGGAGACATGAATAAAGAAAAAGTTGTACTTAGAAAAGGAAATGCTGATATTAATAAGCAAAACTGGTTTTCAATGTATAAAAAGTGTAAAAAATTAAATAATGAAAATAGTAATATTGAAACAGGAATGATATGGGGATGCCAATGGGACAGAACTTTAATGTGGCTTATAGAATCTGGAAATAAAATAAAAGAAGAGATTTGTGTAGATTCTACAGGTTGGGGAAACTATAGTAAGGTAGAATTCGAATATATAGATAGTAATGGAAATTGGCAAATAAAAAAATCAGGAGCTGCAACAATAATTCCAACAGGAAGTACGGAATACACAAGAGCAAATAATATTTATGATTTAGCAGGAAATGTATTTGAATCGGTTATGACTTCAAGAACAATAGGAAGGGCTTATAGAGGAGGAAGTATAAATTATAACACTTGTACGGCAGAATATAGATATTATAATAATCCTTCAATCAGTTATTCAATAACGTGCCGAGCGATGCTATATATAAAATAAACAAGTAGTAGATAATAATTTCAAGAAAAGGAATTATTATCTATTTACTTTTTAAAACTGTTACAATATAATTATAAAAAAAGAAAGAAAAACTAGGAGAAAAAAAGATGCAAAACATAGAAAAAGATAGAAACGCCGAAAACACTGGCGCTGTACACACACACACACACACACAAGTACGTTTAGAAAAGTAAAAAGGGTAGCAAACGAGGCTACTCTATATTGCGTGGAAAACAGGATGACTGTAGCACTATATGAGAAAAAATAGTGCAAACAGTATATCCTGTTTTTTGCGTGCAATTTTTTTAGAATACTAAAGATTAAGGAGGAAAATAAATGCAAAAGAAAAGAAGTATAAAAATAATATCAATAGTTTTGATATTGGTGTTAATATGTATATCAATAACATATTTTAAAAATGATAGTAAAGTAGTATTGGCAACAACAAGTGAATTTAATTCAGAAAATTTACAAAATAATGAACATATGCATGTAGAATTAGATAACAGTGGAGATAAAGTACCAGTACCAAATGGATATGTAGGAAGTAAAGCAACAGGAGAAAATGAAATAGATACTGGCTATGTGATTTATGAAGGAACAGAAGAAGTAAATGACAACAATGTAGAAGAAGCTCAGAAAACAAGAAATCAATATGTATGGATACCAGTACCAGATGCAAGTACAATGTATGGAACAGATGAAAATGGGAAGAAATGGGGGAAACTATATGAATTTACAACAGACACAGGAGCTAATATTGATCCAGTAACAGGAGCAAAACCGCTTAATTGGAGTGAAGAAAACGGAATAATGAGGATAGTAAATAAGTCAAGCAACTTAGAACCTGAAATTGGTACAAATTTTCAAAATAAATTATCTATGGATACAGAGTCAAAATTACATTTATATGAGAAACAATTGAAGATAAGCACAGCTCATGAATTTTTAACTAAATTAGAGAAAGAATTTAATAGTATGATAGAAAGCGTAGAAAAGTATGGAGGGTTTTATATAGGAAGATATGAAACTGGAGATATAAGCAAGAACAAAGCTGTAATACAAAAAGGAAATAATAATATAGGGGGACAAACGTGGTATACAAAATATATTAAATGTAAAGAATTAAACTATATTGATAATGCTTTGACAGGAATGATATGGGGATGTCAATGGGATAGAACTTTAATGTGGCTTATAGAATCTGGAAATAAAACAAAAGAAGAAATATGTAATAATTCTGTTAGTTGGGGCAATTATATTGATTCAACATTTGAATATATTAGCAGTGATGGAGATTTAGCAATAAAAGAAGCAGAAAATGCTAAATTAATACCAACAGGAAGTAGTGAGTATACAAAAGCAAATAATATATATGATTTAGCAGGTAATATAAGAGATTTAACTATGGAAGAAGTAACTAATTTTTGTAGGATTTATAGAGGTGGTGATTATTCTTCTTATGGGAGCAATTCAACTAAAGGCAGATTTAATGGAGGAGGTCCTAGTGTTAGTAACGGATTTATGCGGATGTCGAGCAATGCTATATATAAAATAATATTAAACTAAAATAGGTAATAATTTTCAAAAAATGAAATTATTACCTATTTACTTTTTATAACAGTTACCATATAATTATAAAAGGAAAGCAAAAAATTAGGAGAAAAAAGATGCAAAACATGAAAATAGATAGAAACGCCGAAAACATTGGCGCTGTACACACACACACACACACACACAAGTACGTTTAGAGAAATAAAGAGGGTAGCAAATGAGGCTACTCTATATTGCGTGGAAAACAGGATGACTGTAGCACTATATGAGAAAAAATAGTGCAGACAGTATATCCTGTTTTTTTGCGTGCAATTTTTTATGCTAAAGATTAAGGAGGAGTTCGAATGCAAAAGAAAAGAAGTATAAAAATAATATCTGTAGTATTAATATTAGTACTAATATGTATATCAATAACATATTTCAAAAATAATAGTAAAGTGGTATTAGCAACAACAAAAGAATTTAATACAGAAAATTTACAAGATAATGAACATATGCATATAGAAGTTGATAGTAGTGGAGATAAAGTGCCAGTACCAAATGGATATGTAGGAAGTAAAGCAAAAGGAGAAAATGAGATAGATACTGGGTATGTTATATATGAGGGAACAGAAGAAGTAAATGATAGTAATGTAGATGAAGCACAAAAGACAAGAAATCAATATGTATGGATACCGGTACCTGATGCGAGCACAATGTATGGAACAGATGCAAATGGAAAGAAGTGGGGGAAACTATATGATTTTACAACAGAAACAGGAGAAGGTATTGATCTAGTAACAGGAGCTAAGCCACTTAATTGGAGTGAAAATAATGGAGTGATGACTATATTAAATAAGTCAACAGGAAGAAGAGAACCTGATGTAGGAATTAAGCTGGGTAATAATGTATATGATATTAATTCTAAAATTAAAAGTGCTAATATAGGAGCAAAATCAACACATGATTTGCTAATTCAACTCGATCAAGAATTTAATAATAGTATGAATAGTATAGAAAAATATGGAGGGTTTTATATTGGAAGATATGAGATAGGAGATTTAAGTAAAGGAAATTCAGTTGTAAGAAAGGGAAATTCTGATATAGGAAGTAAAACTTTTTATGTTGCATATCGTCAATGTAAGAAGTTAAAAAATGAAAATATGCATATAGAGACAGGAATGATATGGGGCTGTCAGTATGATAGAACATTAATGTGGTTGATAGAAACTGGAAATAAAAACAAACAAGATATATGCCAAGATTCAAGTACTTGGGGAAATTATTTTAATTCGGAATTTAATTATTTAAATAGTAATCGGACAAATCGAGAGAAAAAAATTAAATGAAGGCAAAATGATTCCAACAGGAAGCACTGAATATACAAAAGCCAATAATATATATGATTTATCAGGGAATACAAGGAAATTTACTATGGAAAGTACTTTTACAGACGCAAGAAGTGTTAGAGGAGGTAATTATCAAAGTACTGTAGCGATATCAAATCGTAGTAGTGGTTCTCCAACTGGTGCATATATATATGATTCATATAGAGCTATCCTATATATAAAATAATTTATAATAGGTAATAATTTCAAAAAATGGAATTATTACCTATTTACTTTTTATAACAGTTACCATATAATTATAAAAGGAAAGCAAAAAATTAGGAGAAAAAAGATGCAAAACATGAAAATAGATAGAAACGCCGAAAACATTGGCGCTGTACACACACACACACACACACACAAGTACGTTTAGAGAAATAAAGAGGGTAGCAAATGAGGCTACTCTATATTGCGTGGAAAACAGGATGACTGTAGCACTATATGAGAAAAAATAGTGCAGACAGTATATCCTGTTTTTTTGCGTGCAATTTTTTATGCTAAAGATTAAGGAGGAGTTCGAATGCAAAAGAAAAGAAGTATAAAAATAATATCTGTAGTATTAATATTAGTACTAATATGTATATCAATAACATATTTCAAAAATAATAGTAAAGTGGTATTAGCAACAACAAAAGAATTTAATACAGAAAATTTACAAGATAATGAACATATGCATATAGAA
>CALXVT010000009.1 GCA_944392175.1 uncultured Clostridia bacterium | reverse complement strand
ATGGCAAGAGTAAAAACAGCAAGAATTACTCGTAAAAAACATAAAAAAGTATTAAAACAAGCAAAAGGATATTTTGGAGCAAAAGGTTACAGATTTAGAATGGCTAAACAAGCAGTTATGAAATCTGGAATGTATGCTTATGTTGGAAGAAAAGATAAAAAGAGTAATTTTAGAAGATTATGGATTGCAAGAATAAATGCAGCTGCTAGAATGAATGGTTTATCATATAGCAAATTAATAGCAGGACTTAAAAAAGCTAATGTAACAATAAACAGAAAAATGTTAGCAGAAGTAGCTGTAACAGATCCAAAAGCTTTTACAGAAATAGCAGAAATAGCAAAAAAAGCATAGAAAATATTAAATCCAAAATACTAGTTTGTAAAAACTAGTATTTTTATGCAAAAAAAGAATACAATATATTAAAGGAAGGAGGGAAATCATGAAAGAACAGTTAAAAGTAATTAAAACAATAAACTATATAAATAGACATAGTTTATGTGAGAAATATTCTAATAAATTAAATACTATATTAGTAAAATATAAGGACGTACAACTTATTTCTAGAGTAAAGAACAAAAAAGCAGCATTAGAGAAAATGAAAATTAGAAAATTTAAACAAGCAAATGAAATAAGTGATTATATAGGATATATGATAATTACTGATAATATAAATGAAGTATATAAAATAAAAAATGACATAGAAAATGTATTAGGAAAAGGAATAGAAGAAGATTATATTAAAAATCCTAAGTTTGGCTATAAAAGTTTTCATTTAAACTATACTGTAGAAAATGGAATCCCTCTAGAAATACAAATTAAAACCAAAAGAATGAAATTTGCACAAGATATAGTGCATGATAAAATATATAAAAATTTCTATTTGCCAGAAGATGAAAGAAATAGATTAAGTCAATTGGCATATGGAATATTACAGCAATAAGGTAAAACCTTATTGCTTTTTCATTTTTGGTTTAGCAATTAGTGATGCTAAATAACCAAAGAATATGGCTGCTGCAATTCCGCCAGCGGCATTTTTTATTCCACCTGTAAATGCACCTAAAAGTCCAGAAGTTTTTACTCCTTCAATAGCACCTTTTGCTAAATTATATCCAAATCCTGTTAATGGAACAGTTGCACCAGCACCAGCAAAGTCGGCTACATATTTATAAATTCCAAGACCACCTAGAATTACACCAAGTGTAACAAATAGTACCAATATTCTAGCTGAAGTAAGTTTGGTTTTATCTATTAAAATTTGACCAATAACGCAAA
This sequence comes from uncultured Clostridia bacterium, assembly GCA_944392175.1. Classification (GTDB taxonomy): domain Bacteria; phylum Bacillota; class Clostridia; order TANB77; family CAG-508; genus Merdicola. Next base: position 43,672 of record CALXVT010000009.1, on the reverse strand, counting down.
TTAAACCTCCAACCACAAATGCTTTTAAAAGTGTAGACCAATTAAAAACAATACTCCAGTCAATAGTACTCATAAAAAGACCTCCAATTACAAAAATATACTATGTTAATATTTTGTGTAAAATTTATAAAAATATACAAATTTTAGAATATTGTATATAAAATTTTGTTATGATAAAATGTTAACAAATGAAATGAGAAAGGTATAAAAAATGATAAAAGGAGAAGTTTTAAAAAGATATGAATTAAGTTTAGATGATATACTTCCACAAATAATAGAAACAATAATTGAAGTGTATGGTCAAAGACATAGAAAACAAATAGAAGATAATTTTAAAAGAGCATATCTTAATCCTTATATTACATATGAAAGAATAATGAAAGATTATGATAGAAAAGAAGATATATGCTGTGCAAAATTATCTATAGAATTTTTAAAAAAATTAGGAGAAGAAATTGATCCAATCGAAGAAAAAAGAGTAAATGAAATTGGTACAGCATATTTATCAGAAGGACATAAAGAAATATTAAATAAATATATGGGAAATCGTAAATTTAGTGAAGATGGAGCTATATTTTCCTTTGATGACATTTTATTAGAAACAGATAATGAATTTAGAAAAAAATTAATCATGCAAAAAAGATGTGATTTATTTAAGAGATTAGGTTATGAAGTAACACCAGAAAATTATGAAAAGAAAATTGCAACTCCTGAGTTGCAAGAAGCTTTAGTACATATACAAGAAGTATATAAAATAGCAATAGAATGCAGAGAGAAATTTGATAAGTTTAAAGAAGAAAATAAAGATTATGACGAGTATTTTGAAAAATGTGATAAATATAAAAGAGAACTTGATTTAAAATATTTAAAAGAATCATATAGAAGAGTTCTTCCTTTATGTAGTGAAGAAGAACAAAAAAAGATACAATCTGCTTTAGAAAATGAATCACTTACTGAAGTATATAGTTTTTTATGTACTGTAGATGGAGAAGGTAAATATTTTAGTGATTATGGCGATTCTTTAATTACAGCATTTTCAGAAGAAAATGATAAATATATAGATGATGAAAAATGGCAAGGTTTATCTGCCAAAAGAGAAAGAATAAGATACTTTAAAAGTATGGGGCTTGATTTAGGAGATGATTATGAGGAATATCAAAAAAGTGAAGAAGCTAAAAAACTTATTCCAGATAAAGATTTGGTAAAAGAAGTAGCTAGAATAAAAGAAGAATGTAAGCAGGAAAAAGATCAAGAGTTTTTTATAAATACAGGAAATTATGAGCAATGTAAAAAGAATCTTTTAAGCCAAGGGATAAAAGGCGAAAGTGATTTTTCAATTGAATTCGTAAAAAAAGCAATACCATGTGTAGAAACAAATTTTATTCAAAATGAAGATGGTAAGCTAGAACATTTTTATCCAGTATTTATACCTCTATGTGGAATGGAAGTTGGTGCAAATGATATTATTTTAGTGCATGAACTCTTACATGTAGCAGAAGAGTCAGTAGAAAAAATTGATGAAAATAAATATTCTTTTAAATCAGGTTTAGATATAATAGTATGTGAAATTTCTAATGAAAGTGCGGATGTTTTAGATGATAATAGAACAAGTGTAACTAACAGAAAAAAAAGAACTTATGAAATATTATCTGAAAACATACATCAACAATTAGCAATAAAAGTAACTCAAAAATTACATGAAAAAGGAATATATATATTGGATAGACCTGAATACGCAAGAGAAAAAGGTGTTAGTACTTATGAACAAATTAATATACTAACACAGGAATTAATGAAAGAACATGAAGATACTATGATAGATGCCATGATGGCTCATACATTAGAAGATGCAGAAAATTACTTAGGAAAAGAAAATTTAGCAGAATTAAATAATTGTGTGAAAAAATTTAGAGCTTTACCTTATTTAGACTTTCTTAGAGATTTTGATGAAAATAAAGATACTGAACTTACAAGAAGTGCATTTAGTTTAATTAGGGAATCTAAAACTATTGTAGCAAATATTTCAAAACATATAAAAAGCGGATTTAAAATTACTACCTCTGAAATAGGAGAAGCTACAAGCTCTTCATTAAGCGAAGATAAAAAAATAGCAATGCGAACAGTTAATCATGATCAAGAGATAGTAATAGGAGGAAAAAAAGAAAATGGAGAATAACTATAATAAAGCATATGTAGAAGTGTTAGAAGTTTTAAAATATATTCCAAAAGAAGATTTAAAAAAAGTCCCAAAAGATATTATAGAAACTTTAGAAAACAAAAAAGATATGGAATATAAATATGAGTTAAATAAAAATGTTGCATTTGAAAATCAAATACTAATGCAAGAAACAAAAGCCATACTTGCAAACTTTTTTAGAGATTATTGGGCAACTCCTGAACAAAGAACAGCTATTAAAGAAAAAGAAAGAAGAGAAGAGTGGGAAGAAGAAAAAAATAAAATAAAAATAGATTATGATGCAGTATTTAAAAGAAATACAAAATCAGTGCCATCAAAGCAAGAAACCAAAATAGTAGTTGTAGAAGAAAAAAAGTGGTATGAAAAATTTGTAGATTGGATTAAAAATATATTTAAAAGGAACGGTTAAAATCCGTTCCTTTTCGAGCTTTTAAAGTTCTATACTAACAGCATGAGCAATACCAGGAATACTTTCACCTTGCTGAGTAGATGTAGAATTCATTAATGCACCAGTTGCCATTAATAGTATTTTTTTATATTTTTTAGTTTTTAGCATATTAAATAAATATCCAGAAAATACTGTACCACAACAAGCACATCCACTGCCTCCTGCATGAGTATCTTGAGTTTCTTTATCAAAGATTAAGACACCACAATCATTATAATTAGATTTTATGTTATAACCTTTTGTTTGTGCGAGTTCAACTAAAATTTCTTTACCAATATGTCCTAAATCACCTGTTATAATTGCATCATAATAACTTGGTTTTCTACCAGTGTCTGAAAAATGAGCAAGCAATGTATCAAGCGCTGCAGGTGCCATTGCAGCTCCCATATTATTTGCATCTTTTATTCCCATATCAACTATTCTACCAGGAGTAAAATGTGTAACAAATGGTCCGAGTTCCACTTGAAGAAAGAATTGCAGATCCAGCACCGGTAACTGTCCATTGTGAGGATTGAGGTCTTTGATTACCTAATTCTAAAGGAAATCTAAATTGCTTTTCAGCACTACAAAAGTGGCTAGAAGCAGCGCAAATAACATTATTAGCAGCACCACCATCAATAAAAATAGAACCTAAACCAAGTCCTTCTACAAATGTAGAACAAGCACCAAATATTCCTATGAAAGGAAAATTAGAATCACGAAGTCCAAAACTTGAGGAAATACATTGATTTAGCAAATCACCTGCAAAACAATAATCAATTGCAGATATAGGCAAATTAGACTTCTTTATAGCAGAATATACAGTTTCTTTTATAATTTTACTTTCAGCTTTTTCCCAAGATTTTTCTCCCCAGAATTCATCTTCTAAGCACTTATCAAAATATTTAGCAAGAGGTCCTTCAGCTTCCTTTGGACCTACGATAGAAGCAGTTTCTAAAATGCAAGGAGGCCTTTCAAATTTTATAGTTTGTCTTCCTAATTTGTTCAAAATATCATCTCCTAAACTAATGTAATTCCAGTTGTATTTAATATTAAATAAATAATACCAACAATAATTGAAGCTGATATACCAAATACAAGTACTGGTCCAGCAACTGTAAACATTTTTCCTCCAACTCCCATAATATATCCTTCAGATTTATATTCTATTGAAGGAGCAACAATTGAATTTGCAAAACCTGTAATTGGAACTAAAGAACCTGCACCAGCAAATTTTCCTATTTTATTAAAAATATTTAATCCAGTTAAAAATGCACTAAGTGCAATTAAAATAATTGATACGACAGTACCAGCGCTTGCATCATCAAGACCGCGCTCTTTACAAATAGATAAGATAATTTGTCCAAGTGTACAAATTAAACCACCCACCCAAAAAGCATTAAAACAATTTTTTAATATTGGCGAATTAGGTGATTTTTTGTCTACATATTCTTGATATTTTTTCTGAGTTTCTATTGGCTCCATAAAAACCTCCATTCGAGCAATTATAAGCTCTAAAAAATTTTAATTAAAAACTTCTAAATTGTGAGATTTTACCTATCTCAAAATCCTTAAGAATTTTGAGGGCGAAAGCATTTGTACTATTATTTATAAATTTGAATGATCAATATAAAAAGTAAGTTCTATATCTACAAAATATTCTGTTATTTTGCCTTCTTGAATTTTTGCAGTTTGATTAAGTACTTTTACATTTGATAAGTAATTAATAGTTTTACTAGCTTCTGCAATAGTTTGTACAATAGCATCTTTCCAAGAAACTGTTGAAGAACCTTTTACATTTATGTGTTTTTCTACAGTCATATGAAAACCTCCTAATAATAATTTAATAATATATTTCCCAATAGTTTTTAATTTATGCAATAAAATGGTATAATGTAACAAAATATAAATTATACGAGGAGGAAAAATGAAAATAGATAGAGCACGAAATTTAGCACTTAAAATTTTATATGAAATAGACGAAAAACAAGCATATTCTAATATTGTATTAGATAAATATATAAATAATAATAGAGATAATTTAACTAATTTAGATATTGGATTTATTTCAGAATTAGTATATGGTGTAATTACTTGGAAACTTACACTAGAATATATTGTTCAAAAATATTCAAAAATAAAAATTAAAAAGATGTCTGAATGGGTAAAAAATATTTTAATTCTTGGAGCATATCAAATTGTGTTCTTAGATAAAGTTCCAAAATCAGCAGCGGTTAATGAAAGTGTAAATCTTTGCAAAAAATATAATTTTAAATCAGCAAATTTTGTAAATGCAATTTTAAGAAAAATAGAAAAAAATGATTATACAGATATTGATAATATAAAAGAAATAAATAAAAAAATTAGTTTAAAAACATCTATGCCAGAATGGTTTGTTAATAAATTGATAGATGAATACGGAGATAAACAAGCTTTAGAAATTTGTAATAGTTTAAATTTAAAACCTAATAATACTGTTAGAATTAATAGATTAAAAGAAAATATTGATATTGGTGAAAAAGCAATATTAGATGATTTTAGAACAATTACAGGAACTAAGAATATTGTCAAAATGCCAGAATACTTAAATGGTAATATAACAATTCAAGATCAATCAGCAGGATTAAGCAGTTATTTATTAAATCCAAAAGAAGGAGAAGTTGTATTAGATGCATGTAGTGCACCTGGTGGAAAAACTACATATTTGGCAGAGATTATGAACAATAATGGAAAAATTATTGCATGGGATATTTATGAAGAAAGATTAAAACAAGTAAATGAAAATGCTAAAAGATTAGGAATTAATATAATAAAAACAGAAGTAAGAGATGCAAGTATTTATGATAAATATTATGATAATAAATTTGATAAAATCCTATTAGATGTTCTATGTTTAGGTCTAGGTGTAATTAGAAGAAAACCAGATATAAAATGGAATAGAAAAGAAGAAGATATAAATGAAATAACTAAAATTCAATATAATATATTAAAAACATGTTCTAAATATTTAAAAGAAAATGGAGTTTTAATATATTCAACTTGTAGTATTTTAAAAGAAGAAAATATTAATATAATAGAAAAATTTATTAAGAAAGAACAATTTGAAATAGTAGATGTATCAGATAAGGTAAGTAAAGAATTTAAATATATAAATGAAAAAGGAACAATAGAATTACTACCAAGTAAAAATCATGATGGATTTTACATAGCAGTTTTAAAAAGAAAAAGCTAGTATTTTATATAATACTAGCTTTGTTAGATTAATATTTAACATTTTGCTCATCATCAAAAAGAATATCTATATTTTCAACAACTTCGTGAGTTCTATCCAACCTATATAACCAGGTAGCATCTAAATAAACGATAAAACCAAGAACTAATAGAAAAATAATAGAAAGCATCCAAAAAGGTATAAAATAATTAAAATCACTTGTATTTGGTATTAGTGTAGAAAAAATTGTTTCTTTATACATATCTGGATTACTATTATGTAGTAAATCTATATTTGTATGAATAGAACTATTCATTATAAAAAACATAGAAATAGAACATACAAATGCAATTACGGAAATTATTAATAAAAATAGCATTTTTTTATTTCTAGTTTCTTTTTGGGCAGATTTAAAAATAAATTTACAATTAAGTATTGCTAAAACTATAATAAAAACAATATTTAAAACATAATAAGCGATTTTAGAACTTGCAAAAGGATCAACAAAATTTGTTTGTATTGTAAATGCAAAAATTATAAAACAAACAACAATTAATGCTAGGCATAAAAAAGTAATAAGTAATTGTACACCTGTATAATAAAACCATATATCCCATTTTAGTAAAGCTATTTTTTCTAAATAATCTGCTCTTTCTCGTAGAGCTCTATTACTCATCCACCATAATCTAAACATTTATTTTTCCCCCTTATTTAATATTTCAATTTTAGCTAAATTTTCTTTATCATCAAAATGCCTAAAGTATAATTGTGCAAAAAACAAAAAGTCAAAAGCAATACATAAAAATCCTAGATAATATCCTTTCTCTTCTGTAAGTTCTGTAGGAAAATATATTAATCCAGAATATAAAGAAAAAGAAGGAAAAGGTGGAAAACTTCCTAAATGTACTAATCTATCAGCTCTTAATTCATTAGGCGTAGGATCTTCATCATTTATTAATGATAAAAAATCTGTACGAGAATCATTATATATTTCTTTAGCTATGTTAAATTCACTATTATATATTACAAAATAAATGATAACAGATAAAATTAACAAGATGGTAGTTATTAAAGCAAGTTTTTTAGCTACAAAGTGGTATTTACCTTTTAAAGAAACATATATAGTAATTATAGAAATAGAAATTATAATAAAACTACTAATACATAAATAGATAACTGAAAAACCGGTTAAGTCTATATTTGCGTAGTAAAAGCAATTATATATTTCTATAATACTTGATACTATAAAACAAAAAGATATTATTGCAGTTATTTTATTTAAATTATTTTTTAAACTACTAATAATACCTGAATCCGAAGTATTATAATTATACATAAAAATCTCCATTCTAGCAATTTATGCTTTAACAAAATTTAATTAGCCACCTAAAAATTTATAAGAATCTTTAGGGCAATAGTGATGGTAACATTAGTAAAAAATTAACATCTCTTTTACAGTATTATAAATATAAAATGAAAATTCGACAAGAGAAAAACAAAATATATAATTACACCTTTGTTACGGAAATATTACATTATTATTATGTTTGAATTAAATACCTTGACTTTTTATTTTAAACAGATAAAATATTAGTAGAAATAAACGTAAAAGCGTTACGCAAATAGCACTTACAAAAGAAGGGAGAATTTTCTATGAACATTAACAAATTAAATGAAGAAAAAGGAATTACATTAGTAGCATTAGTTATAACAATAATTGTTTTATTATGCTTAGCAGGAGTTGTTGTATATTTTGTCTTTGGTCAAGATGGATTAGAAGGTAAAGACAACGCTATTGTTGCAGAAATGAATAAAACATATGCTAGAGATGTTGTAGCGATGGCTTTAAAAGTAGTAGAAAAGGATAGAGAAGATACAGTAATGCAACCTAATACAGATGCAAATATAGTTGCAACAACAGATCCAGCTGCAGTGCAACCTATAGAACAACCTGTAACAGAAGAAACAGATGTTATAGATGAAGTAGTACAAACAATTGATAAAGCATCTAATTTTACAAGAGGAGCTGATGGACAATCTGTAGAATATATAACAGATAATGGAGACAGATATGTTGTTTCAATAGATACAGAAAACTTAACAGTTACAGATGTTAATTAATTATATAATAAAATGAAATATATAGTGGGCATATGCAGAAGTGTATATGCCTTTTGCATGTGTAAATAGTAAAAAATGTAGAAAGGAAAGATGGAGCGTAAGAGCACATCAATTTTAATTATGATTAATTTAATGTTTTTATGTATTTATATTTTAATAATAATAGCAATAGCCATTATAGATAAAAAAGAACATCGTATATCTAAAATTATTCTATTAGTTGGATTTATACTAGAATCAGTTCAAATAATAATAAATTATAATAACAATGAAACACAATTGGTAAGATATATTGCGTATTTACTTCCTTTTATGTTATTAATAATAATAGATACTATAACTTTAAGGAAAAGAGGAGAATCTTTTTATATAGTTCAATTACTATTATTAATTATATATATGGTTATATTTTTAAAATTAAAATTATTTGCAATATCATTTTTAGTTATGATAGCTCTAATAATTTTAGTTCAGTTAGTTAAATTTATATCAACTATACGAATAAGGAGAATAGTAAAAAAAGATAGAAAAATGCCTAAAATACCAGTAGGAGCATATTTAGGTATTTCTACAGTAATAGTATTGGTAATTAGTATATTTGTATAAAATGGAGGAATAAATATGAATATAGGAATTGATATTGGTGGAAGTCACATTGGAGTGGGATTAGTTGGTTCAAGTGGAAAAATAATAAATAAAAAAGAAGTTGATATTTTACCAGAGGATAAAAAGAATATTGATAAAAAAATAATTACAACTGTAGAAAAATTTATTAAGCAAATTTTAAAAGAACAAGATATAACTATAAAAGAGATTGGATATATAGGAATAGCATCTCCAGGAATGATTGAAAATAATTGTATATATAATGTTGTAAATTTAGATTTAGAAAAATTAGATATTGCAAAGCCTTTAGAAAAAGAATTTAAACTGGAAGTAAAGATAAAAAATGATGCTAAATGTGCAGGAATAGCTGAAAGTATGTATGGAAGTACAAAGACTGCACAAGATAATATTTATTTGTGTTTAGGAACAGGAATTGGCGGGGCAGCATTTCTAAGTAATAAATTGGTTGAACCAAGATATAGATCTGGAATGGAATTTGGTCATATGATAATTCAAAAAGATGGTAGAGAATGTAAATGCGGAAGTAAAGGTTGTTTTGAAACATATTGTTCAATGAAAAGTTTAAAAAGACAGATAGCAGAAACATTAGAGTTACCAAATAGCCTATCAGGAACAGAAATTGTAAATGAAATTAGAAAACATTTTAATGATTTAAGAGTAGAACCTGTAATAAAAGATTATGTGCAATACTTAGCTATAGGAATTGCAAATTTAGTAAATATATTTGAACCAGAAATAGTTTGTATAGGCGGAAGTTTTGTATTTATTAGTGATTTAGTAATTCCAAAAGTAAAAGAAGAAATCAAAAATAAAAAACTATTATTTAATGAAAGAAAAGAGCTAAAAATAGTTCCAGCTATGCTCGGAAATGATGCCGGAATTATTGGAGCTGCAAGTATATTATAATTAATTTTATAAGACTAAAATACACCAGCAAAATCAGAAAAATTGTTGGCAACTTAGTTCAAAAACTTTCTTAAATAGCTTGTACAAAATTATATATTGTGATATAAATTATATAGATTATATAAGAAAGGTGGATCATTGGTGGATAACATAATGGATACTGATAAAAAAACAATATTAATTGTGGATGACGAACAACCAATTATAGATATGTTGGTTTATAATTTAGAAAAAGAAGGATATAATACTCTAGAAGCTACAGACGGAGAAAAAGCTATTGAATTAGCGTTAAATGAAAATCCAGATTTAATATTATTAGATATAATGATTCCTAAAATTGATGGTTTATCTGTATGCAAAAGAATAAGACATACTTTAAATGTTCCTATAATAATGCTAACAGCAAAAAGTGAAGAAATAGATAAAATTCTTGGACTAGAGCTAGGAGCAGATGATTATATAACTAAGCCATTTAGTATAAGAGAACTAATGGCAAGAATAAAAGCAAACTTAAGAAAAGGAAAAGGAAATTACGAGGACGGAGTACCACAAGAATCAAATACTAATAAAATAATCGTAGGAAATTTACAGTTAGACATAGATAAGTTTGAGACAAGAGTAAAGAACAAAGTTATAGATTTAACATTAAGAGAATTTGAAGTATTAAAATATTTGGCTAATCAACCAGGTCAAGTAGTAACTAGAGAAACATTACTTGAAAAAGTCTGGGGATATGAATATTATGGAGATATTAGAACTGTAGATGTTACAGTAAGAAGAATAAGAGAGAAAATAGAAGAAGACACATCAAACCCAAAAATACTAATTACAAAAAGGGGCGTTGGTTATTATATAGCTTCAGGAGAAAATTAAACATATTAAGTGTAAATAGGTAGACGATTGGAGTGTCTGCCTATTTTCTTCTACAATAGGAAAGTTGCTTTGCTCCAATAGTTGTGTACAATTTTGAAAAATGCAAAAGAGAAAGAGTAAAGTTAGTGGATATTAATTTGTTCAATATATAAAATAAAGAAGAGAAGGGATAAATGTGATAAAAAACATACAATTAAAAATTGTTTTAATATTTTTTATTTTAGGAATTGTAATAATTACAGGATTAGGGCTTTTCTTTTCTGGATGTTTAGAATCAATAAATGGTATAATAAATGAACCTGAACTTACAGATATAATAATGCATGAGATTTCTAATATAAAAACTATTTTATTAATTTCGCTTTTAGCTTTTGGAGTGATTAGTATTTTAGTTGGTATATTTTTATCTAGAACAGTAGTAAAACCAATAAATAAACTTATAAAAAATGCTGAAAAACTAACATTAACAGAAGGTAAAAATAAAATAAAAAGCAAAAATGAAATAGATGAACTTGCAGATACCTTTGAAGAAATGACAACAAAGTTAAAAGAAAATTTGACAGAAATGTCTAGGCAAAAGAAACAGATAGAAACAATATTATTACATATGACAGATGGTGTAATAGCTTTTAATAAAGAGGGAAAAGTAATTTTAGTAAATCCAGCTGCTACAAGAGCTTTAGCAATAATTGATGAAGATGCAACATTTGAGGAAATATTTAAAAATATTAATATTGATATTAATATGGAAAAAATAATGTATTTAGAAGATTGGACATCAACAGAAGAAAAAGTAAAAGTAAAAGATAGATATTTAAATTTATCTTTTGAAATACTTAAAGATGAAAAAGATTTACCAGCTGGAATTATGGCAGTTATACAAGATATTACTGAACATGTTAAATTGGATAATATGAGAAAAGAATTTGTCGCAGATGTATCACATGAGCTAAAAACACCAATAACATCTATTATGGGATATGCTGATACATTACTAGAAACAGATCATGATAAAGAAATAGAAACTAAATTTTTAGGCGTAATTTCTTCAGAGGCAAAAAGAATGGCAAAATTAGTAACAGATTTATTATCTTTATCTAGATTTGATAGTAATAAAATTGCCGTTGAGAAGGAAGAGTTTGATTTAGGTGAGTTAGCTAAAAAATGTCAAGAAAAATTACAAATAGAAATAGATAAGAAAAAACTACAAGTACATTGTTTAGTAACTGCAAATGTTCCACCAGTATATGCAGAAAAAGATGGAATAGAAAGAGTAATAATTAATATATTATCAAATAGTATAAAATATACAAATGAAAATGGAAAAATAAATATATATGTTGGTTTTGTATATAATGATGCATACATAAAATTTATAGATACAGGAATTGGTATTCCAGAAGAAGATTTAGCAAGAATTTTTGATAGATTTTATAGAGTAGACAAAGCAAGAACAAGAGAATCTGGAGGAACAGGACTAGGACTTTCTATAGCTAAAGAAATATTAGACAGAAATAATGGAACAATAGATATAAAAAGTAAATTAGGAGAAGGAACAGAAGTAGTTATTAGAATACCAACTAAAACCAACAATAAGTTTATTTTAAGGGAGGAAGAAAAAATAAATGCAGATGGAGGAGAAAAAGATACAGATAGATAAAAAGCAAATATTAAAAGAAATATTTAATTGGATTGTATGTATAGTAATTGCAATAATATTAGCTCTTTTAATTAAATATTTTCTTTTAACTCCTACGATTGTTAAACAATCATCTATGTTTCCTACTTTAAAAGAAAATCAAAGGTTGATATTAAGCAGAGTAGGAAGGACGTTTAAACAAATGCCTGAAAGAGGAGATATAATAACATTTGAAGCTCCATCAGAAACACATAGAACAAAAGATGATACAGATTTAAGTAATCCAGTTGCGGTTTTTACAGATACTAGCAATATGTCAATAATTGAAAAATTTAATTATTATGTATTAGAAACCACAAAAACAAGTTATATAAAAAGAGTTATAGGTCTTCCAGGAGAGCATGTACAAATAAAAGAAGGCAAAGTATTTATAAATGGCGAAGAATTACAAGAAGATTACTTACAACCAGGAATTGTTACAGATGATTTAGAAGGTATATTTACTGATATAATAGTGCCTCAAGATACTGTATTTGCAATGGGAGATAATAGAAATTCAAGTGTTGATTGCAGATCATTTGGATGTATTCCTTTAGATAAAATAGAAGGTGAAGTAAAATTAAGATTTTGGCCATTAAACCAATTTGGTTTTGTAGATTAAATAATAGGAGGAATAATATTGTTTGAAAAAGTTATAGGACATGACAAAATAAAAAAACAACTAGAAAATTCTATAAGAAATAATAGTATTTTACATAGTTATTTATTTATAGGAGAAGAAGGTATAGGAAAAAAGATGCTTGCAAAAGAATTAGCAAAAGCAATTTTATGTACTTCTAATGATAATAAACCATGTGACATATGCAAATCTTGTGTAGAATTTAATAGTGACAATAATGCAAACTTTCAAATAATAGATACAGAAGGAACAAGTATAAAAATTGACCAAATCAGAGTAATGCAATCAAAAATAGCAGAAAAACCAATTAATTCAGATCACAAAGTATATATAATAAATGATAGTGAACTTATGACTGTAGAGGCACAAAATTGTTTATTAAAGACCTTGGAAGAACCACCACAATATATAACTATAATATTAATAACATCAAACGAAAATAAAATTTTAACTACAATAAAATCAAGATGTACAAAAGTATATTTTAATTTATTATCAGAAGATGAGATAAAATTAATATTAAACAAGTTAAATATAGAAAATATTAACAATTCATATCTTCAAGCATGTGGTGGAAGTGTAAAAAAAGCGATATTATTAAAAGAAAAATCTGAAGAATACGAGCAAATAGACAAAATATTTGATATAATATATAAGGATAACCTAGTTACATTTATAAATAATGCAAATGTCTTATATGAAAACAAAGATGATATATATGATATTTTAGATTATCTTAATATCATTTTAGACAATAAAGCAAAGGAGGAATTAAATCCTGTAAAATATGTAAATTGCATTTTTATTGTAGAAGAGGTTAAAAAAAGATTAAGAGCAAATAGTAATTATGATATGTGTATAGATTATCTTTTAATTAATATGTGGAAGGAGTTAAATAGTGAAGGAAATAGTAGGAATTAAATTTAAAAAACCAGGGAAAATATATTTCTTTGATCCAGGACATCTTAAATTAAAGTTAAGAGATAAAGTAATTGTAGATACTGCAAATGGAGAAGAATTAGCAGAGATATCTATTGCAAACAAGTTGGTAGAAGATGATAAAGTAGTTGAACCATTAAGAAAAATAATTAGATATGCAAACAAAAAAGATTTTGCAAGACTTCGTGAAAATAAAGAAAAAGAGAAAGAAGCTTTTAATATATGTTTGGAAAAGATTGCAAAACACAAACTACCAATGAAACTTATAAATGTAGAATATAAATTTGATAGATCTAAACTATTGTTTTATTTTACAGCAGATGGTAGAATTGATTTTAGAGAATTAGTAAAAGATTTAGCTGCAATATTTAAGACAAGAATAGAACTAAGACAAATTGGTGTAAGAGATGAAGTAAAAAGAATTGGTGGGAATGGAGTATGTGGAAGAGAACTTTGTTGTTGCACATTTTTAAATAATTTTGAAGCAGTTTCTATAAAAATGGCAAAAGAACAAAATATGTCATTAAATCCATCAAAAATCTCTGGAGTATGTGGAAGATTAATGTGTTGTCTTAAATATGAACAAGATGCATATGAGGAAAAACTAGCAAAGCTTCCAAAAATAGGTTCAATTGTTGAGACTGAAGATGGCGAGGGAGTAGTAGATAGTATAGAAATCCTAAAGGAAAACGTAAGAGTTAAATTTAATGATGAGGATGGAGACGGATATTTTTATAAGAAATATAAAGCAGATGATATAAAAATAATAAAGAGCAATGAAGAAGAAACAGAAGATCCAGAAGAAAAAGAGAATGCAAAAGAATTAGCCGAATTAGAAAAATTAGGTCAAAATGACATAGTAGATGATGATGATATGTAATTTATATATAGTAAAAAAACAAATAACATATATTATAGAAAATACAACATGAAAGGTGGTGATATAAATGGCATATAAAATAACAGATAAATGTATTAGTTGTGGAGCATGTGCAGCAGATTGTCCTGTTGGATGTATTTCACAAGGAGAAGACAAATATGTAATTGACCCATCTGCATGCATCTCTTGTGGTACTTGCGCAGGAGTTTGCCCAGTTGAAGCGCCAGAGGAAGAATAATATACATAGGATTTTTGGATATACCTTAAATCCATTGTAGATAATTAAATTTTATAGTAGCCTTAACTCTTAGGGAGAAAGGCTTTAAATGTAAAAAGAAGCTTGTAATAAAAAAGTAACAAGCTTCTTTTTTGAGCTTAAAATTATGTAACAAAAAAATAATATTTGATTGAAAAATGAAGAGCCCTAGAGCCTTAAAGAATGCACCTTTATATAGATGTTTACAAAAGTAATAAAAAATATATAATAATATATAAGGTAAAAAAGCAGTATAAGGTAGAGAGGGTGAGATGAATGGACAAAAAATGTAAGATTAACAAAATTAATAATAAATACAAAATGATTGTATTTATATCTACTATAATAATTTTATTAATTCTTTCTATTTTTTGTATTATTGTAAATGCAAAGGCAGATGATTCAACATTAAGCATAAAAATTACAGATAAAGATTATAATCTTAATTTGCAAAATGCAAAATTTACAATAAAAAAGATCTCTAATGGGAAAGAAGAAGAAGCAAAAGATGCAGAAGGAAACCTAATTGGAAATATAGAAAATATTGGAGGTACGGAATACAGAGTTATCAACTCGAATTCAAAAGGAGAGGTTAATTTAAATTTACCTTCTGGAAAATATAAAGTAACAGAAGTTCAAGCCCCAGAAGGATACGAGTTAAATGAAAATAACACATATGAGATAACATTAACTTCAAATGGTACATATAATTTGAATTATCTAAATAAAGAATGGGATAAAACTTATGATTCAGGCATAATGGAAGTAGATATAAAAAAGACACAAGGAGAAGAATATCTTGCATTAGTAGTAGCAACAGAAGATAATAGAATTCCTGCTGAAGAAACAACTTTTAATACAGATATTTCATTAGCAAAAGATAATTTATATATTTTTAGATATAATAGTAATAATAAAATAAGTGAATTTATAAAACTAAATTATATTGATATTTCAAGTATCTTAAATGAGAATACGATATTAACAACTACAATTACGGACCTTCCATTTAAAATTGTTAAAGAAACAGATAACTATTTTATAATAAAAGGAGAATCAGTTTATATTTGGTTTAATAAAACAGGTAATTTTGTAAAAGACTTAAATTTATATTCAAATGAAAATTATATAACAGCAGATACTAATTACATAGAAACAAATGATGGATTTATAGCATATATTTCTACAGCTTTTGAAATAGTTTTACCATCTAGTTTTTCAAGTGATAATACAGAAATTACTTTACCTACAAATTCAACAACTTTAGTAAATATAAGTAACGATGGAATAATTACAAATATAAAACAAACTGAAAATACATTAGATATTAATTATATTGTAAATAATGGAGATAATAATTTTACTATTGCTGGATATGCAATGCAAGATTATACAATATCTGCTGAGAATACTACAAGTGGAAATGCTGTAAATTTAGAGACAGATAAATATTATTTGTTACAATATAATTCTGATTTTAAATTGGCAGATTATAAAAATATTGAAGTAATTGATGCTTTAGGTGATGATGCTTCAATTTCATTAATTACTCCAGATAATGAAATAATTTTGATAATAAAAAATTTAAATTTAACAAGTATAGATGCAAAATATACTGCGGACAATAAAGAAATTAAATTAGAAGAATATGGTTATTATTTAGCTAAAATCAACGAAAATGGAAAAATAGAAAATATTACTAAAAAACAATCAATGAATTTTTCGATGATATATCAGGTAAATGAAACATACATAACATATGCAATGCTTGATGAAGATATACCAGCAGAAGATACTGTTAATAATAGAAAAATAGAAATTGATCCAACAACAATATACGAATTAACATATACAGAAGATTTTAAAATAAAAAGAGTAAGAGAAATGTCAGGTGGAGACATTATATCTTTGATGACTTCTATGAAAATGCCTATTAAAATAATAACTTTAGATAATAATAAAATGGTATATTTAAATTATCAAATATCTTTAGGAGAAACAAGTCCTATAAGACCAGCAACAACATTACAAATTGAACAGAATTTTAATATAATAACTTCTTTAGAAAAATATCAGGAAAAAGACAGAATTGCAGAAGAAATAGATAAACAAGAGCTAGAAATTTCAAATTCTCTTGAACCATCTTTACAAATAATAAAACAAGATGAAGAAACAGGAGAAAAATTACAAGGGGCAAAATTTACAATATCTAAATTAATTACAAATACTGATGGAAGTATTACAGAAGAATCTGCAATAGATATTAATGGAAATATTGTAGGAGATAGGGAAGATATTAATGGAAAAGAACTAAATGTTTGTACAACAAATTCAAGTGGAATAATAAATGTAAAATTGCCAGAAGGAAAATATAAAGTAACAGAAGTTCAAGCTCCTGAAGGATATATATTATCAGAAAATAATTCTCAAGAAATTGAGATAACAAAAAAAGGAATATATACTATAAAAAGTGCGTCACAAATTTATACAAAGACATATATGGATGCTGAGGCTTTTAGTAAATTAGATATATATGATGCGCAAAAAATAGAAAATGGAAAATATGCAATATTAGGAGCTTTAAATGATTCTTATGCTTCATATACAATTTCAGCAAACGAAACTTCTAATAATAAAGAAATAATTCTTGATGGAAAGCATTTATATTTAATTAGATTTACAAATGAAAATAAAATAGAAAATGTAGTAGAATTGCAAAAAAATATTTATGCTGGAATTGTTAAAATTACAGATAATAATGCGATTATTTTAGTTAATGATACAGTATTATTTATAAATTATGATGGAAATACTACAGAAATATTAAAAGATATTCAATTTGAGTTTGGTACAGGAATTAATGGAAATTATGGTGGTCCTACAAATACTGGAGCTATAATATATGGTAGTGCAAAAAAGGAAATAACTATATCAGCTGATAAGACTCTAGATAATAATGAAATTAAAATTAAAGGAAATGTAGTAATTATATTAAATAATGAAGGAAAGATTGTAAAAGCAATTCAAATTCAAAATGAATATAATGAAATAAATGTAAAAGAAAATGGAGAATTTACATTATTCGAGTATGATTCTCAAGATATAAATAATCAATCTTTAAGTTTAATTACATCATATAATAAAGATGTAGAAATAATTGAACAAAAACAAGTAAATGAATGGCAACAAAATTTAGAACAAGAATATATTAATTCATATACAACAAAAGATGATGCAGTAATATATGAAATACAAGTATATTCAGATATAGATATAAATTCAGAATATACAGTTTCAGGTGAGGATATTAAAATACCTTCTGGATATAATTTAATAAAAGTAACAAAAGAAGGAAAAATAGAATGGAATATTCCCTTTTTCTCAACTATACTTGGAGAAGTAAATGACGGATATTTAGCATATATGATGATTAATGGAAATATTAGTGGAGATTATACAGAAAATGGACGAGAAATACAAAATGAAAATCCATTACTACTTGTTAAATTAAATAAGCAAGGAAAAATTCAATATGTAGTAGATTCAGTTGATAGTATTACTATTGAAAATATGGTAATGGAAAAAGTTATAGAGTTAGACAATAATCAATATATGTTTTTATCGATGAATTCAATGTCAACAGCACCACTTTCTACAGCATCAAACATAGGTTATTCAAATGTAATGACTATGGGAATATATATACCAAGACCAAATACAATAACAATATATAAAGAAAATACAGAAGATATAACAACATATAATAAGCAAATATTAACTATATCAAATAAAGCAGAACCAACTGAAGAACCAGATCAACCAATTGATACAACAATTGGAACAGTAATAGTAAGATATTTAGACAAAGAAACAAATGAAGAACTATTACCAACAGAAACAATGAGACAAAGAATAGGAACAAGATATGCAACAAATGGAAAAGAGGTTCAATATTATAGATTAGATGGAACACCATTAAATGCAGAAGGAACAGTAAACTCAGGAGTAACTGAAGTAATTTACTATTACAACAAACAAAACTTTAATATACAAACAGATAAAACAATATCAGAATTATATGTAAATGGAGAAGAGCAAAAATTAAGTAATACAAATAAAAATATATTCCAAGTATCAATACATAGAAAAGATATACCAAATGCAGAGTTAAAAATAAAATATAAAATAGTAATAACAAATTCAGGAGAAATACCAGGAACAGCAGGAAAAATAACAGATATGATACCAGAAGGGCTAGAATTTTATGCAGAAGATAATGAAGATTATTGGTATTTAGAAAATGGATATGCAGTAACAAATGTATTGGATGGAGTAGAAATACAGCCAGGAGAAAGTAGAGAATTAGAAATTGTATTAAGATGTGAAGAAGTAGGGGACAACATGGGATTAAAAACAAATAGAGCAGTAGCAGAAAATACAAAAAATGGAGCAAATTTTGCAGAAACAACAACAGAAGATAATGAATCTGGTTGTAGATTAATAGTGGCAGAATCATTAGGACTAGAAGATTATGTAATAGAGATATTGCAAAGAGTATTAGCAGCATTAGTGGTAGCAGGAACAATAATAATAACATTAAAAATAAAAGAAAGAAGAAAATAATAATGAAAAAAATAAGAGCATAATTGCTCTTATTTTTTTCATTATTGTTCTTTATTTGTCAATTCTTCTAATTCTAATAATTCATTCCATCTTTTATCAACTATTCTTTGGAATTCTTCTATCATCCATTCATTTCCTGGTTTAAACATATGTTTAAAACGTTTTTGTGGTTTTAAGAATTCTTCTACTGGAAGTTTTTTAGCAGGTTTATATGTTATTTTGTATACACCATTTTCAACTTCATATAATGGCCAATAACATGTATCTGCAGCTAATTTGTTTATTTGCATTAAATCTTCTGTTGCATATCCCCAACCTCTTGGGCAAGGAGCTAATACATTTAAGAATGTAGGTCCTTCTGTATAAATTGCTTTTTCAGATTTTTCATATAAATCTTTAAAGTTTGTCATTGCTATACTTTGTGCAACATATGGTAAATGATGTGATACCATTATTTCTGTTAAATCTTTTCTTTCTTGTGCTTTTCCAGGGATAACTTTTCCTGCAGGTGATGTTGTAGTATCTGCAAATTTTGGTGTTGCAGAAGAACGTTGAATACCTGTGTTCATATAAGCACCATTATCATAACATACATATGTTAAGTCATGTCCTCTTTCCAAAGCACCTGAAAGTGATTGTAAACCTATATCATAAGTTCCACCATCTCCACCAAATGCGATGAATTTAGTATGTGTATCTTCTTGTAATTTTCCTTGTTTCTTTAAAGATTTGTATGCAGCTTCTACTCCAGATAAAGTACTACCTGCATTTTCGAAAGCTGTATGGATATATGAATCTGTCCAAGAAGTATATGGATATGTAAATGTAGAAACTTCCATACATCCAGTAGCATTAGCAATAACTGCATGGTCTTCTGGTTTTAAAGCACGTAAAACCATTCTTGCAACTGGTGGAGCTCCACAACCTGCACACATTTTATGTCCTTCAGAGAATCTAGAAGGTCTTGTTGCAACAACTTCTTTTAAATTATATGCCATTATTTTTCAGCTCCTTTCGTTCTTAATCCTAAATGTCTATATGGATTATCTATTTTTCCTGTTTCTACAATTTCTAATAAATCATTGTAAACTTTTTCAATATCATCTGTTTTAGTATCTCTTCCACCGATTCCATAAATATAGCTTACTGTAGGTACATGAATATTGTTTACATACATTCCTGATGTAACATCTGTAAATAATGCACCACCAGCACCATTTAAAGAATCAGATTTATCTAAAACAGCAACTGCTTTTACATTAGCTAAAGCCTTTGCAATTTCTTCTGCTGGGAATGGTCTGAAAACACGAACTTTTAATAGTCCTGCTTTTATTCCTTTTTTACGTAATTCATCAACTACAAATTTTGTTGTTCCAGCAGTAGAGTTCATACAAACTATTGCAACATCTGCATCATCTAATTTGTATTCTTCAAATAAACCATATTTTCTACCAGTTAATTTTTCAAATTCTTCAGCTACTTCTAAAATAACTTTTTTAGCATTTTTCATAGCTTGTGATTGTTGAGCTTTATGCTCAAATAGATATCCTTGTAAATCTAAAGGTCCCATAGAAATAGGTTCTTTACTATTTAATAAATAATGTTCTGGTTTATATGTACCAACAAATTCTTTTACCTTATCATCTTCTAATAATTCTATTGTTTCAATAGAATGTGATGTAATAAATCCATCTTGGCATACCATTAATGGTAATAATACATCTTTATGTTCTGCAATTCTGTGAGCCATTAATAAATTATCATAAGCTTCTTGATTGCTTTCTGAAAATAACATTATCCATCCAGCATCACGAACTCCCATAGCATCTGAGTGATCATTATGAATATTTAATGGTCCAGATACTGCTCTGTTTACAAGAGACATTACGATAGGTAAACGTAATGAAGATGCTATATATATCATTTCCCACATGAATGATAAACCATTTGCAGATGTAGCTGTCATAGCTCTAGCACCTGCAGCTTCAGCACCAATACAAGCACTCATTGCACTATGTTCACTTTCTACTGCAACAAATTCTGTATCAACAGCACCATTGCTAACAAAAGTAGAAAAATATTGAGGTATTTCTGTTGATGGTGTAATAGGGAATGCTGCAACAACGTCTGGATTAATTTGTTTCATAGCTGTAGCTGCTGCTTCATTACCACTTAAACGTTCTCTAATACTCATTATTCAATTCCCTCCTCTTCCATAGTAATTGCTTTAAAAGGACAAACTTTGGCACAAACGCCACATCCTTTGCAGTAATCGTAATTAAAATCTGTTCTTTTCATATCTTGTCCAACTGGAATTGCATTTTCTGGACATACTGGGAAACATAAACCACATTGTTTACATTTTTCACTATCGAAAACGGGTCTCATGCTTCTCCAATCTCCAGTTTTTACTTCACGAGAATTTCCAGCATTATATATTGTTCCTCCAATTGTCATATCTTCCATTGGAGTTGTATTATTAATGTTTGTTTTATCCATTTTTATACTCCTTTCTTGAAAAATGAACTTTAGAGACAGAACTTAAAGTTCAAAAATTATGTTTGCTATCGAACTTTTGGTATACCACTAAAGTATTTAATTAAATTTAGAAAGTATGAAATTATTGTACTTGTACAACTTTTTGTAAAGCTATTTCTAATGCTTTCATATTTCCATCTATAACTTCTGGTTTTTTTGCAAATTTATGTTTGAAAGAACCTTTCATATCTTCTAGGAATTCTTTTTCTGGAATAATTCCTGTAACTTTAACAACTGCAGCAAGCATAGGAGTATTTGGAAAATATTTTCCTAAAGCTTCTACAGATACAGTTCTTGCATCTATTGTATATATATGTCCTTTATATCCTTTTAGTAATTTTTTTAATGTTTCACCATCTTTCGTGCTATTAATAATGATTGCTCCAGATTCTTTTAAACCTGCAGTAACATCTACAGAATTTAATAATGTGTCATCAACAACAACTACATAATCTGGATTGTAAATATTACAATGTATTCTAATAGGTGTTGTACTAATTCTGTTGTAAGCAGTTATTGGTGCACCCATTCTTTCAGCACCATATTCAGGAAATCCTTGAATATATTTTCCTGTGTTAAATGCTGCATCAGCTAATAGTAAAGAAGCTGTTTTTGCACCTTGACCACCTCTACCGTGCCATCTAATTTCAATTAAATCGTTCATTGGTTTGAAATTACCTCCTTTTAGTAAATTTACGTATAAATATACACCTAAAGTATATTCTTAAAAGCCGTAAGTGTCAAGCAGATTTCTTAGAATAAATGGTCATTAAAAAAGAGCAAATTAAAGTAGACATAAAACGAGCGACGTGATATAATTAAGCAGACAAAAACAGTTTAAAGAAGGAGGAAATACAATATGTCATCCATTTTAAAAACTAAGAAGGAACGGGAAAAGTTTAAAAGAGTAATTGAGTATGCGGTCAAAAATCCTGAGGATTTTGAAGAGATGCTTTCAAAAAACTTATACTCTATTACATTTGAAGACAAGAACTTCTTAAATAATTTATTGAATGTTTTGGTGAATCCTGAATTTGCAGAAAATGCTTATAAGACACTTAAGGAATTTAGGCAGCTGAGGACTGAATCTAATAAGCCATTAATCTATGTTAAGATTAATGAGTTTTTGGATGAATATTCCTTGGATGATGCAGTAAAAATGAGTGCAGATTTGGATAAACTTGCAATATTCATTATGCTGTACAATCAGACTATTTATCCAAAAGATTCTATTCGTAATCTTATAAAAAGGATTATGGAAGAAAAGGGAGTTGGTGTCGATTTTATCGAACAACAAAGGAAAAAGGGAGTTCACGAAAACATAATAAGAATTTTCAAATTTGTAATTGAAGAAAGTCAAATTTATGATTTGAAAATCCTTAGATATTAATCAGAGAAGCGGTATGGAACGAAGTAAGATCTATACCGCACGTTTTTTTAAATTATAAATGCAAAACCTAGGTAGACATAAAACAAGTTCTGTGTTATAATTCTAATGTCAAAACAAGTTGAAATTAGGTCTAAAGGAGGAATGATTTTATGATTATAAGAACAAAAGTAAGGCCTAAGGAACAAACATTATTTAGTCGGTATTTTGGAGATTTAAAACATTCAATTGTATCGATTCAGAGTGACACACAGGAAGAAGCAGAAGAACGAAAGATGGATGAGAAACAAAGCACAATGTCAGTAATATCATGTGAAAAGATATTTGTGCAGACGATAATTAATCCATCTTTAAGAAGACTACGCAAAAATACTACAGAAGTATTTTTTGCAGACATGAACAATGCTCAAAAATATAGAATAAGAGCATTTGTTGAATATGAAAAGCTGGCACTCAAAATAATAAAGGGAATTGACCTTCAACCAATCATTGAGGGGCTTGACAAAAACGAGAGCCTTAAAATTTATGAAGAGATTCTTTCAGAAGGCTTTATAAATTGGATGCGTGAAGAAAAGCCTATTACAGAAATAGCACTTCATGCGATTGATCCAGATACTACAGTTGAAGCTGGAACAATTACATCAAGTTCTGATTTTTCTGGAATGGAATTCCCCGAGGAAGTTTTACCAATGATAGAACAGCATAAACTTTCTGCTAAGGAGAAAAATCTAATTAAGTATTACTATATGGTTTTACTTAATTCGATAGTCTATCCTTTCTTTGAAAGCACAGTATATACTATTTTATTAAACAGAAATATATATTGGGCTTTGGTAAGAATTACAAAAAAAATGGACCCATTATTCAGGGATTACTGGCAAAATACCGGTAAGATTATTAAAGATTATACATATGGGGAAGTAGACGAATTCCTATATAAGGAATTGCTGGAAGGTATGTCTGATGCTGGGAAGAAATTAGTAGATGAAAACTACTATTTCAATATTGCATCTGGAATATTGATGAATTTCAGTATGCATATACGGCTATTTTACGAACTTCCAAAAGAGGGCAGAAATATCGTTATAAACGAAGCAGTAAATCTTGCTTCTAAAATAAGCAAAAAGATTGAAGCAGACTTAAAAGGAGTTAGTGCTAATATTTTTGATAAACCAGAAGAAAATGAACCTATTTTACAAGAAATTTATTCATATGTAAGGATGTTTAAATTCTCACAAAGAGTAATCGAAGAAATTCTGTTAAAAAAAGGAGTTCATAAGGAAGATTGGATTTTCTTTTTTAATTTATTAAGAATAAATTTAGAGGTAAAATACATGGATGAGATTTATCAAAAATATGAACATGCTGATTTTGAATTTGTGAATTACACAAATAGCATAGCAATAAATTACTCATTAAATTCTGCTAAAAAGTTAAATCCTAATATGCTAGAATTATGCACATATGCACTAGCATATAAAATGTCTGTTGAAAAAACAGAAGAGGAGGCTGAATTAAGCTCTAAATATAACGAACTTATGAAAGCTCTAAGGATTAATTCAAGAGTAAATCTTGATAAAAATCTTATGCTTGATGCCCAAAGAAAAAAAGGAGTTGCTGAAAAGCATATAAAGCTTTTTTGTTTTTTGTGTGAGAACTCAACAATTTAATTTAAAAAGAGAAAAGCGGAACTGGTTTCCGCTTTTTTCTTTTATGTAATAAATATCAAAAAAACTCATAAATCTTACGCAAATAAGGTTTCTAACATTGACTTTTTAAAAGATTTCATATATTATAGTAATGTCAAATTTTATGTATAAAAGCTAATTGATACTAGCTTTAAGGAGGAAGTAATATGGGAGAAGTAATAGTTATAACATCTGGTAAAGGAGGAGTAGGAAAAACAACTACAACTGCTAATTTAGGTTCTGCCCTAGCATTAGAAGGAAAAAAAGTAGTATTAGTAGATACAGATATTGGTCTTCGTAACTTAGATGTCGTAATGGGGTTAGAAAATAGAATTGTTTATGACATAGTAGATGTAGTAGAAGAAAAATGTAAGCTAAGACAAGCTTTAATAAAAGATAAACGTTTCCAAGAATTATTCCTATTACCAGCAGCCCAAACAAGAGATAAAAGTGCAATAAGTGAAGAACAAATGAAAAAGTTAGTAGAAAAATTAAAAGAAGAATTTGACTATATTTTAATAGATTGTCCAGCAGGAATTGAACAAGGATTTAAAAATGCTATAGCTGGAGCTGATAGAGCAATAGTAGTAACTATGCCAGAGATATCTGCAATAAGAGATGCAGATAGAATTATAGGATTATTAGAATCTTCAGAAATTAGAAATCCTCAGCTTATAATTAATAAATTAAGACCAGAAATGGTTAGAAAAGGTAAGATGATGGATGTTGATGATATAGTTGATTTATTATCAATAGATTTATTAGGAGTAGTTCCAGATGATGAATATGTTATTACCCAAACTAATAAAGGAGAACCTGTAATATCTAACAGAAAAGCACCTTCAGGAAAAGCTTATATGGAGGCAGCAAAAAGAATTTTAGGAGAAAACATAGAAGTAACAATACCAGGAAGAGAAAAAGGCTTCTGGGCAGCGATAAAAAGATTCTTTAAAAGAAAATAACACAGTTGGAGGGTTAAAAGTATGTTTGATGGAATAGTAAGCTTTTTCAAAAGATTAATGAACAAAGAAGAAGAAGAACAAAATAAAGATACAGCTAAAGAAAGACTACATTTAGTTTTAATGCAAGATAGAGCTAATGTATCTGCTGACTTCTTAGAAATGATGAAGCAAGAAATAATAGAAGTTATTAAGAAATATATAGATGTAGATGAAAATGCAATAGATGTGCGCTTAGAAAATAAATCTAATGAAGATGGAACTACCGGTGCTCCAGCACTATATGCTAATATTCCAATTGTTAGTATTAAGCACACAGAACAGATGAAAGCAGAGAAAGATATAGATAAAGAAGAAAAAAATGATAAAGAAGATAAGAAAGAAGTAGAGGAAGAGAAAGAAGAAAAAGAAGAAAACAAAGAAGCTGATAAAAATAAAGAAATAAAAGAAAAAGAAGAAGTTAGTGAAGAAAATAATGTTGATGAAATTCCAGAAGAAAATAATAAAGAAGTAAAAGAGAAAGAAAAAATAGATAAAGAAGATAATGTTGATAACGAGAAAAAAGAAGTCAAAGAAGAGAAACAATTAAAGGAAGACGATAAAAAAGAAGAAAATACACCAAAAGATAAAACTAAAGTTGAAAATAAAAGTAAAAAGAAGTCAAAGAAAACTAAAAAATAAATAAGGATGTATAATAAACAAATTTTTTACGAAAAGGAAGAAATATGAAAAGAAAGATTTTAAAAAATGTAGACTGGGGAATTTTTATATGTTGTATTATACTATCTATAATAGGAATGATTGCACTATTTTCGGCAACCTATGATTCATCAGATGATAGTTTGCAAAGACAAATAATTTGGTTTGTTGTATGTATACCAGTAGTTTTTATAATTATATTTATAGATTATGAATCTATTGCGAAAATATCGCCAATACTATATGGAATAATACTGGTTTTATTAATAGGAGTCCTATTTACTAATCCGATTAATGGTGCTAGTAGTTGGTTTAATTTAGGATTTTTTTCTATTCAACCAGCAGAATTTGCTAAAATAATTGTAATTTTATTTTTGGCAATGGCAATGTGTAAGATTCAAGAAAAAGATAAAAATAATATAAACAAGCCAACTAAACTATTAACAATACTTGCAATTGTTGCAGTTCCACTTCTATTAATTATAAAACAACCTGATTATGGTACAGCAATGGCATTTATAGTTGCTACTGTAATGATGCTATTTACAGCAGGTATAAATAAAAAATATATAATAGGAGCAATTCTATTAGTAGTAATTGCAGTTCCAATCTTATATTTCTTTGTTTTGCCAGATCATGCAAAAGAAAGAATAAATGTATTCTTAAATCCAGAATCAGATCCACGTGGGTCTGGATACAATCTAACACAATCAAAATTAGCAATAGGAGCTGGAAAACTTACAGGTATGGGATTACTTAAAGGAAATCAAACACAATTAGGTTTCCTATATCCTAAAACAACAGACTTTATTTTTTCAGTTATAGGAGAAGAAATGGGATTTGTAGTAGCAGGAGCAGTAATTGTACTCTATGTTGTACTTATTACCAAAGCGGTTTATGTTGCTAAAACAGCTAAAGATGATTTAGGTTCATATATAGCAATTGGGATAGCTGGAATATTTTTATTCCATATGTTAGAAAATATAGGTATGACAATGGGATTATTGCCAATAACTGGTGTACCATTACCATTTGTTAGTTATGGAGGAAGTTCATTGCTTACAAATTTTGTGTTAATTGCATTATTATTAAATATAAGTGGAAGAAGACAAAAAGCAATATTTATAGAATAATAGATATATAAAAGTTGAAAGTAAAACTTTCAACTTTTGTTGTGTAAAAAATAAGTTAAAGAAGGGAGTTTAAAAATTTGTATATTAAACCTCTAAAAATAGGAAATTTAGAATTAAAAAATAATATAATACTTGCGCCAATGGCAGGAGTAACTGACAAACCATTTAGAATTATATGTAAAGAAATGGGAGTGGGTTTGACTGTTACAGAGATGATAAGTTCTAAGGCGGTTTATTATCATGATAATAAAACTAAAAAATTGTATAATCTGGAAGGTGAAGACAGACCAATTGCTATTCAACTTTTTGGAAGTGATTTAGAAGCAATAAAATATGCAACAGAAGAGGTAAGTAAAATAGCAGATATTATAGATTTTAATATGGGATGTCCTGCTCCTAAAATAGTAAAAAATGGTGACGGAAGTAAATTGTTATTGGATTTAGATTTGGTTGAAAAAATAGTTAAAGCTATCAGAAACAATACTGATAAACCAATTACATTTAAGATTAGAAAAGGCTGGGATGAAGAAAATATAGTTGCAACAGAAGCTGCAAAAATTATTGAAAAAGCTGGAGCTGATGCAATAACAATACATGGAAGAACCAGAAAAGAGTTTTATTCAGGTAAAGCAGATTGGGATATTATCAAAAAGGTAAAAGAAAGTGTAAATATTCCAGTTATAGGAAATGGTGATATTGTAGATGAAGAAACAGCTTTAAAAATGTTTGAATATACAAATGTAGATGGAATAATGATTGGTCGTGCATCATTCGGAAATCCATGGATTTTTAAAGAAATAATTTATTATTTAAAAACAGGTAAAAAATTAGAAAAACCAACTTTAGATGAAAGATTTGATGTTATGATGAAACATATTAATATGGAAATAGAAGAAAAAGGAGAAGAAGTTGCTATAAAAGAGATGAGAAAACAATTAAGTTGGTATATAAAAGGTTTAAAAGACTCTAGTCAAATTAGAGATAAGATAAATAAAATTCCTGAAAAAAAAGAATTGATTAAAGAAATACAACAATATTTTGAATATCTTAAAAACAATTGCATAAATTAGTAAAAGAATAGTATAAAACTATTCTTTTTTTGTTGTATAGAAAAAATCACTTTTTCATATACAACAAAAATAAGATTGCACAGAAAAATTGATATGCAATTTTTGCTTCTACAAATCTTTACGATTATTTGAGAACTAAGATATAAGGAGTTGAATTGGAAAAGTAGAAAAAAGTTCTTACAAGTCGAGATTTGCCATTTAATAATATTTTAATAGAGAGGAAAAAAGTATGAAAAATAAATTTATATTTTTTATAATTATTGTTTGTTTAATTTTAATTTTTTTACTAATTTTTTTAAGAACTTATAAAAACAAAGAAAATGGAAATAATAATAATAATATTTTAAATATGAGTTCATATACAGCAAAAATTGAAGTCACTATTAAAAGTAATAAAAATACCACACAATATATAATGTCACAAGAATATAAAAAAGGAGAGTATTCAAAACAAATAATAGAAGAACCTGAGCAAATTTATGGATTAACAATGGAGTATAAAAATAATAATATAAAAATAGAAAATACGAGACTAAATTTAAGCAATATATATGAAGGATATAATTATATTACAGAAAATAATTTATTTTTAAATGAATTTATAGATGATTATAATAATTCAAAAGAAGCAATGAGAGAAGAGAATGAAAATGAAATAATTTTAACAACTAATTGTAGAAATTCTGAAAATCGATATCAAACAAATAAAATATTAACTATAGATAAACAAACTAATAAACCAAAAAAAATGGAAGTACAAGATGTTAACAAAAACACTACAGTTTACATATTATATAATGAGATAAGTTATAAGTAGTGATACTTTTGAATAGATTAATAATTCTATTCAATAAATTACACTGTCTCGAACTAGTATTTAAAATAATATATATACTAATTTTGGGAGTGAAGAAAATGGATATTAAAAGAGGCGACATGTATTATGCAGATTTAAGCCCTGTTATTGGCTCTGAACAAGGAGGCATTAGACCTGTTTTAATAATTCAAAATGATTTAGGGAATAAGTATAGTCCTACTGTAATTGCGGCTGCTATTACTTCACAAAAAACAAAGAATAAGTTGCCTACTCATATAGAAATAAATTCTAAAGATTGTGGACTAAAATCTGATTCTATAGTACTTGCAGAACAAATTAGAACAATTGATAAAAGTAGATTAAAAGAAAGAATAGGTCATATAGATAATGATGAATTAATTGGAAAGATAAATAATGCACTTGGAGTTAGTTTCGGGCTATAAATATGTTAAAAAGTGGTTTGCCACATTTGTTAAAGAACAAAAGGAGCATGATTAAATTAAATAAATTACATGCTCCGTCTTTGTTCATTTGCTAAAATTGCACAGCAATTTTGTGTGAAATTTATTTATATAAAAAGAGTTAGAAAAAATTCTAACTCCTTTTAAAATTTAAACTCTTAGTTTTTTTATTATTTTTATTTCTTCATGTAATTTATCTATTATATTTTTTCTAGTAGCATAAGCATCTTTATATTCAGCATAAACTTGCAATATATTATCAAAATTTTCTCCTTCATCAAAAAGTAATTTCATTCCTTCTTTATAATAAGATTTCTTTTTCTCATTATTACTTTTTTCCATCTTTTCTTTATATTCTAGTATTTGCTCGATTCTTTTAATTTGTTCTTTTAAATATTCTACATATCCAGTGACACAACTAATTTCATAATATGTATCATCTATAACTACATTAAATAAAGCCTTAACTACTTTTTTATTTAATTTTCCGGAGTTTTACTCCTTGGGCTGCATTATCAAGAGCTGCTACTTTTATATTTGGTTCTGTATCTTTTATTAGTTCTTTTAAAGTATCAGAGATATGTATATGTGTTTTATATTGTCTTTTAGTAACTAAAGCATCATAATCATCAGCTACTTTAATAATTTGGTCTTCATATGGAATTAGATTTCCAACTAGACCTTCAGGATATCCCATTCCGTCCAATGTTTCGTGATGATATTTTGGACCAAGTGCATAAGGTCTTAATTTTATATCATCCATACACATTTTGTATCCAATTAATGTATGAGTCTTTAAAATTTCAAATTCTTCATTTGTTAATTTATCTGGCTTGTTTAAAATTTGAGGTGGAATAAACATTTTACCTATATCATGTAAATATGCACAAATTGTGCAATATGCTGTAAAATTTTTATCACAATGTAGATATTCACAAAGTCTACAAGTAATACTTGCAACATTTTCACTGTGAATACGCGTAAAAGGA
Source organism: uncultured Clostridia bacterium (assembly GCA_944392175.1). Taxonomy (GTDB): domain Bacteria; phylum Bacillota; class Clostridia; order TANB77; family CAG-508; genus Merdicola. The sequence goes on along the minus strand of CALXVT010000009.1, from coordinate 12,553 downwards.
TCTAAACTATCCAACATTGTTAATTGATATCTCATAGTTATATCAAGATTGTACGATTTTAATGAAGTTTTATCGTAAAAGTCAAAATTTTTATTTTCTAACATTAATTTCTCCTCATTAGTAATTATATTTTTAATTTTTTAATTTCTTTTAATTCGGCATTTAATTTATCTATAATACCTGCTCTAGATGCTAAAGCTTCATTATATTCTTGTAAAATTGTAGTATAATTTTCTTCATTTTCTCCATCTCTAAATAAAAGTTTCATTCCTTCATAATAATAACTTTTTCCTTTTTTAGTTGATGCTACTTTCATTTTCCTTTCATATCTATTAATTTGTTTTAATCTTTTAATATTATCTTTTAAGAAATCTAAATAATCGATTGTAGATGAAATTTCTAACATAGTATCTTCGATTACTACTTTTTTTAATGCTTTTGTAGCTTGAATATTATTTTTACCATTATGAGCATTTTCAATTAGGATTTTTAAAGTATCTGTTATTCCAATATGGGATTTATATTGTCTTTTACTAACAATAGCATCAAATTCATCAGCAACTCTTATAATTTGACCTTCAATTGGAATTGCAGAACCTTTTAGTCCTGAAGGATATCCACTTCCATCCAATGCTTCATGATGAAATTTTGGACCAGCAGAATATGGTCTTAGGTTTAAATCATTCATACACATTTTATAACCAATTGTAGTATGTGTTTTCATTATTTCGTATTCCTCATCAGTAAGTTTACCGGGTTTTTGAAGAATTGATGGTGGAATAAACATTTTACCAATATCATGTAAATATGCGCAAGTTGTACAATATATAGTATAGTTTTTATTTAGGTGCAAATAATCACAAATTCTACAAGTAAGGTTAGCAACATTCTCTGAATGCTTTCTTGTAAAATTATCTAATGAATCTAACATTTTTAATTGATAACGCGCACTTGCATCTAAGTCATAAGACTTTAAAACTGTTTTGTCATAAAAATCAAATTTTTCCTCAAACATTTTGAATTCTCCTTTGTATAATATAAATTTATAATAACATTAAATAAAATAAAGTTCAATATTTTGTTGATTTATAATGATTTTTAATATATGATAAATAAGTACAATAAGATAAAAGGTGATAAAAAAATGTATTTAAAAAGATTAGAATTACAAGGATTTAAGTCTTTTGCTGATAAAACAGTATTAGAATTTATGCCAGGAATTACAGCAGTAATTGGACCAAACGGATCAGGAAAAAGTAATATTTCTGATGCTATTCGTTGGGTATTAGGAGAGCAAAGTATGAAGTCTTTAAGAGGTTCAAAATCAGAAGACATAATATTTGCAGGAACTCAAAATAGAAAATCTTTAGGATTTGCAGAAGCTTCTTTAGTATTTAACAATGATGATGGAAAATTACCAATTGAATATGCAGAAGTTACAATTACAAGAAGAATATATAGAACTGGAGAAACAGGTTATTATATAAATAGAACACCTTGCAGATTAAAAGATATATTAGAATTATTCATGGATACAGGAATAGGTAAAGATGGATATTCAATAATAGGGCAAGGAAAAATAGATGAAATATTAAGTAATAAGTCAGAAGATAGAAGACATATATTTGAAGAAGCAGCAGGAATTGTAAAATATCGTACAAGAAAAGAAGAGTCAGAGAAAAAGCTTGAAAGAGCAAAACTTAATTTGTTGAGAATAAACGATATTTTATCAGAAATAGAAAATAATTTAGAGCCTTTAAAAGTTCAATCAGAAAAGGCAAAGAAATTTTTAAGTTTACGTGAAGAACTAAAAGTAATAGAAGTAGGATTGTTTTTACATAATATAGAAACATATAAAGAGAAAATAGAAAAAATAACTGCTGATGAAGAAATTATGAATTCAACATATAAAGAAGAAGAAAATTCACAAGAAAGAATGAATGAAAGAAAGAATAGATTAAAAGCAGAAATAAATGATTTGTTAAATCAAATAGAAGAAATGCAAAATCTAGGTTTTGAAAGTACAAATAAAATTGAAAAAATAAATTCTAATATAAATGTTGCAAAAGAAAGAATTAGTAATATTGAAGAAAACAACTTAAGATTTAGTGAAGAAATTAAAGAAACGAATGAAAGAATAAAAGAATTAGAAGAAGAAAAAAATCAAAAGATAGCTAAGAAAGAAAATTTATATGCAAATAAAGAAAAATTTGCAAAAGAGTTAGAAGAAAAAGAACAAGAATTGGCAAAACTTACAGCAAAACTTTCAGATAAAGAATTAGAAATAGAAGCTAAAAAGAAAAAAGTAGAAGAAGATACAGATAAAAAATATGAAATTATAAATGAAATTAGCTTACAAGATGCAAAAAAAGAAAATATAGAGAAAAATGGAAAAAGTTCTAAAGAGGAACTACAAGTTACAATTTCTGAATTAGATAGTTCAAGATTAAAAAAGAGTGAAATAGAGCAAAATTTTGCTGAAATTGAATCTAAAAGAAATAAAATTAAATCAGATTTAGAAGAAATTGAAAATAAAAAAACAGTTGCAAATAATAAAATAAAATCATATGAAACAGAAATAAATCAAATTTCTTATGAAATCAGAATGAAAGATTCTAGATTAAAGTTTTTAGAAGAGACCGAAAGAGAAAAAGAAGGATATGGAAAAAGTGTTAAGGCACTTTTAAAAGCATCAGAAACAAATGCTAAATTAAAACAAGGTCTACATGGAGTTGTTGCTAATCTGATAAAAGTACCTAAGGAATATGAAGTTGCAATAGAAATGGCTTTAGGCGCAAGTGTACAAAATATAGTAACAGATACTGAAGAAACTGCTAAAAACTTAGTAGAATATTTAAGAAATAATAATTTAGGTAGAGCATCTTTTCTTCCAATAACTTCGGTTAAAGGAAAAAAACTAGAAAGAGTCGATGATAAAAATATATCTGGAGTTATAGGTATTGCATCAGATTTAATAAAATATGATGCAAAATATAATGGAATATTTACAAGTTTATTAGGAAGAACAGTTATTGTAGATGATATGAAAGCTGGAATAGAGCTTGCAAGAAGAAATAGATATAGCTTTAGAATTGTTACATTAAAAGGTGATATTTTGAGTTCAACTGGTGCAATAACAGGAGGTTCTGTTCAAACAAAAACTGTTAATATTTTAGGACGTGGAAGAGAAATTGAAGATTTAAAACAAAAATTAAAAGAATTAAATTCTAAATTAGATAAAAAAGAGAAAGAGAAAGAAGAATATTTAAATAGTATAGAAGAACTATTAGAAACAATTTCAGGCTTAGAAAATAGTCTACAAGAAATTGATATAGAATATGCTACACAAAAACAAAAAGTAGAATTAATTTCTGAAAATGTAGACAAATTAAAATCTAGAATGGATAAAATTAATTCAGATTTAGACAAAATAGAACTTACCAAAAAAGAGATAGATAGCTATAAAGAAGAAAAATCTAACGAATTAGAAGAATTAGGAAAAGAAATAGAAAATTTAAATTTAGAAATAGAAGAATATATAAAATTAAATAAAGATGATCAAACATATATTGATAATTTAAATTTAGATATAACCAATTTAAAAATATCTGTGTCTTCTTTTGAAGAAAGTGAAATGTCTATAAATGAAATGACAGAAAGAATAAATCAAGATATAGACAATAATAAAAATAGTATTAAACAAAAAGAAGAGGCAATAAATAAGGCAAAAGAAGAAAAGAAAAAGTTAGAAGAAGAAATTGAAAATTTAAATAAAGAAATAATAGAAATAAAACAAAATGTGGAAAATAGTGGCTCTAAAATAGAAGAATATAAAAAAGATAAAGATGTAAAAAATGTAGAATTAGAAAAATTAGAAGAAGAAATTGAAAAACAATTTAAGAGGTTACAAGAATTAAAAGAACAATTAGTAAAAATAGACTTAAAGAAAACTAAACTAAATCAAGATTTAGAAGATGTTGTTAATAAAATGTGGGAAGAGTATGAACTTACTCCAAATAATGCACATGATTATAAAGAAGTAATAGATCCAGCCAAAACACAAAAAGATGTAAATAATTTAAGAAATCAAATACGCGATTTAGGAAGCATAAATATAGATTCAATTGATGAATATAAAACATTAAAAGAAAGATATGACTTTATGTGTGAACAAAGATTGGATTTGGAAAATTCTATGGCAAAATTAAAAAATGTTATTTCAGAAATGATTACAATAATGAAAGAACAATTTAAAGAGAAATTCAAATTAATAAATAAAAACTTTAATGAAGTATTTAAAGAATTATTTGGAGGAGGAAAAGCAGAATTAATACTAGAAAATGAAGATGATGTATTAAACTGCGGAATAGATATAAGAGTACAACCACCAGGAAAGAAGTTGCAAAATATGACATTACTTTCTGGAGGAGAAAAAGCATTTACTGCAATCGCAATTTTATTTGCAATATTAAAAATAAATCCAGCACCTTTCTGTGTATTAGATGAGATTGAAGCAGCATTAGATGATGTAAATGTAGTAAGATATGCAGAATATTTAAAGAAATTTGCACAAGATACACAGTTCTTAATAATTACACATAGAAAAGGTACAATGGAAGCAGCAGATACGGTATATGGAATTACAATGGAAGAAAGCGGAATAAGTAAACTACTTTCTATGAAATTAAAATAAGAGGGATGAGGGAGAGTAGCTAAAATCCCTCTTTTTTTATTGTATAGGAAAGTTTTCTGAATTTCCCTATCAAAATATTATATAAATATTCTAGTAATACCAATAAAAATTAGTAAAATACCAGATAAAAAATTCCAAAATTTAAGTGAAATCGAATTAGATATTATTATTTTCTTTCCTAAAAAAATTCCTGCATTAATAAAAAGTAGTTGAAAAATAGGAACTAAAATAGGAAAAAATAAAGAAGGTAATCCAAAAGTAGAACTACTTATACCAACACAAATTGAATCTAATGAAAGAGCTAAAGCAAGATAAATAGCTTCGTTTTTTTCTATAATGTTTGAATTATTTAAATCAGAGTTAATCGGATTTTTTATTATTTGCATAGTTATATCAATTGTTTTATTTTCATATTTTTTTGAAAATTTATGATAAGTTTCATAAATTATAAAGATACCCATAAAAATTAAAAGCAAACAACTTATTATATTTATAATTGAATTAGGAAAAAATGCAAAAATAAGATTTCCAAAAATAATTGAAATACATGCAAAAACAAAGGATGTGATCAATAGTATTATTTTGGCAGAATTATTAATTGATGTATTTCTAATACCATATGTAATTCCTATTCCAAAAGAATCTATACTAACAGAAAGGGCTAATACAATTATTAAGAAAAACATAGAAAAACCTCCATTCAAGCATAAAAAAGTCTTTTATACATAATATGTAAACTGGAAATAAAAGTGAAAAACAGTAATAAAAAAATTGTATATGCATATAAATTAATAAAAACACAAAGGAGAGATTTATATGTGGTATACAAAAAATATTAAAGAGATAGAAAAAGAACTAAAGACAAATGTAAGAACAGGTCTAAAAGATATTGATGTTAAAATAAGATTGGACGAGTTTGGTGAAAATATAATAGAAGAGGGAAAAAAAGAAAGTTTATTCGTAAAATTTATAAAACAATTTAAAGATTTTATGATAATAATACTTATAATTGCGGCTTTAATTTCGGCAATTGTAAGTTATTTAGAAAAAAGTGGAGATTATTTTGATTCATTAATAATTATTGCAATTGTTTTATTTAATGGAATTATGGGATTAATACAGGAAACAAAAGCTGAGAAAGCTATAGAAGCTCTAAAAAAGATGTCATCACCTGCATGCAAAGTAAAAAGAAATGGGAAAATGCAAATAGTCGAAGGGAAAAGTGTTGTACCAGGAGATATTGTAATATTAGAAGCAGGAGGTTATGTTCCAGCAGATATTAGGTTAATAAATACATATAATTTAAAAATCGAAGAATCTAGTTTGACAGGGGAAACAGAACCAGTAACCAAAAATGCAGATGAAGTATTTATAAAAGAAAAAATTGCATTAGGAGATATAAAAAATATGGCATTTGCAAACACAATTGTTGTAAATGGTCATGCGGAAGGAATTGCAGTAACAACTGGTATGAATACTGAAGTAGGAAAAATTGCTAAGATGATAATTACAAATGAAGCACCTATGACACCTATTCAAAAAAAGTTAGAAGAGGTTGGAAGAGTACTTGGAATAGCATGTATAATTATTTGTATAGTAATATTTATAATTGGAGTTATAAAAAAGATATCTGTAACAGAAATGTTTATGACTTCTGTAGGACTTGCAGTAGCAGCGATTCCAGAAGGATTACCTGCAATAGTTACAATTATTTTATCAATAGCGGTTACTAAAATGGCAAAGAAAAATGCAATAATAAGAAAACTTCCAGCGGTGGAAACATTAGGAAGTAGTAAAGTTATTTGTTCAGATAAAACAGGAACTTTAACAGAAAATAATATGAAAGTAGTAGAAATTGTAGGTAATAAAGAAAAAGTTTTAACATTAGGAACATTGTGTACTGATTGCGAAATAGCTGGAAATGTAATTGAAGGTGAACCAACAGAAAAAGCAATAGTAAAAGAAGCTTTAGACAATAATATAAATAAAAATGAAAAAATGAAAATAATGCCAAGAGTGTCTGAAATACCGTTTGATTCTTCAAGAAAGTTAATGACAACAGTACACGAATTGAAAAATGGAAGATATAGAATTATTACAAAAGGAGCTCCAGATGTCTTATTAAATAAATGTACATATTATGAAGAACAAGGAAGTATAAAAGATTTAGATAAAACATTTTGGGAATTATTGAAAAATAAAAATGAACAAATGGCAGAAAAAGCTTTAAGAGTATTAGCAGTTGCATATTTGGATGTAGATATACTTCCAAAACAAATAGAGTCAGAAACTATAGAAAAAGGACTTATCTTTGTTGGCTTAATAGGAATGATAGATCCTCCAAGAAAAGGAGTAAAAGAAGCTATAAAAGAATGTAAAAAAGCTGGAATAAAAACTGTTATGATTACAGGTGACCATATAACAACTGCAAAGGCGATAGCAAAAGATTTAGGAATATTAAATAAAGGTGAACATGCAATAACTGGTGACGAACTTGATAAATTACCTGATAATAAATTAGTAAAGAATATAATGGATTATTCTGTTTTTGCAAGAGTTTCACCAGAACATAAAGTTAGAATTGTAAATTTATTTCAAAAAGCAGGAATGGTTGTTGCAATGACTGGAGATGGAGTAAATGATGCACCAGCATTAAAAAAAGCGGATATAGGAATATCAATGGGACTTAAAGGTACTGATGTTGCTAAAAATGCATCAGATATGATTTTAAATGATGATAATTTTGTAACAATTGTGGAAGCTGTTAAGCAAGGTAGAAACATATTTGACAATATAAAAAAGGCAATTCATTTTTTAATTGCTACAAATATAGGAGAGATAGTAACCATATTTATAGGACTATTATTAGGAATGAAATCACCATTACTTGCAATACAATTATTATGGATAAATCTAGTAACTGATTCTATACCTGCAATTGCTTTAGGATTAGAACCAGCCGAAAAAGATATAATGGAACGTAATCCACGTAATCCTAGAAAGAGTATTTTTGCAGATGGACTATCTGGAAAAATAATAACAGAAGGACTTATGATTGGTATGCTTACTATAATTGCATTTTCTATAGGAAATAAATACTATGGATTTGAAATAGGAAGAACTATGGCATTTATAAGTTTAGGAATGCTAGAATTATTACATTGTCTTAATATTAAAAGTGAAAAATCAATATTTAAATGTGGATTATTTGAAAATAAATATTTGATTGGAGCCATAGTATTAGGAACAATTTTACAAGTAGGAATTGTATTTATACCTAGTATTGCAGAAATATTTAAATTAACACAATTAAATCTTACACAATGGGGAATAACGATAGTAATTTCAATAATGCCAATAATTATAATGGAAATACAAAAGAAAGTTGATGAAATAAAAATAGAAAAAGAAGTGTATAAGCCAATATATAAAGAGGATGTTTAAACATCCTCTTTTAACCTTCAACTTTTTCTGTCGATAGTTTTAATTCAATAACTGTACCTTCTTCAACAGATGTATCAACAGTAATACTTTGACTTATAACAGTTCCTGTACCTTCATAGGTAATATTTAAATTATTAGATTTAGCCATGTTACGAGCTTGTGATAAAGTTTTACCTTTAAAGTTTGGAACTTTTACAGAAACTCTTGTATCATTTTCTTCACTATATAGCATTATAATAGAATCTTCTGGAATACTTGTTCCTGGTTTTGGTGTTTGATCTGTTACCAAAGTAGAGTTTTTGTCACCAGATATTGATATTTTTGTTGTAAATCCAGCTTCTTTTAATATCTTTTCAGCTTCTGTAACAGTTTTATTTCTTATATCAGGAACTGTAATATAAGAAGAATTATTATCAGATTCTGAGTCCGAATTTGTTGTAGTTGTTTGTACATCACTTGAGTTTATACCCATATAAGGTAAAATTTCAGATAATATTTGAGAAATAACTGGTCCGCAGACTTGTCCACCTTGATGGCTACCTTCACCATTAGGATTAGGATTATTTACAGCTAATAATAAGCATATTTCTGGCTTTTCTGTAGGAGCAATTGCCACATAAGAAGCAATATATCCTTCATCTTCTTTTCCTTCTTGTGGTTCTGAAGTTCCAGTTTTTCCACCAATTGAATATCCTTTAACTTGAGCATGTCTACCAGATCCATCTTCTACAACAGATTTCATCAAATCTACCATTCTATCTGCTGTAGATTTAGAAAGAACTTGTCTTACTTGAACTGGTTCTATTTCTGTTGTTGTATTAGTTTCTGGATTTACTATTTCTTTTACAATTCTTGGTTTCATAAGAATACCATCATTAGCGATTGCAGATATTGCAGTAACTAATTGAATAGGAGTAATAGTAAATCTTTGTCCAAATGACATAGTAGCTAAGTTAACATCATTAACATCTTCTAAATCCCAATATGTACTATTAGATTCTGATGGTAAATCAATTCCAGTTTTATCAAAGAATCCAAATGCTTCATAATATTTATATAATCTTTCTTTACCAATACGTTGTCCTAATTGAATTAAAGATGGATTACAAGAAAATTCTAATGCTTCTCTTAATGTTTTAGGTCCTTTATGATGTTGACTCCAACAACTTATTGTTCTATCAGCTACTTTTATACTTCCGTTACAATAGAAATCATTTTTTACATCTTCTGATGTAATATTTTCCTCAAGTGCTGCAGCTGCAGTAATTAATTTATATGGAGATCCAGGTTCATAAGGTGTAGAAATTACATCATTTTTCCACATTTTATATAATTCTTCTGATTGCTCACTAGAATCTAAATCATCCCAAGCTTTTTTTAATTTTTCTGTGTTTGGCTCAAATGGTTCATTTAAGTTATAATCTGGATAACATGCCATTCCTAAAATATCTCCAGTTCCAGGATTCATAGCAACAACTGTACCACCATCGGCATTATTTTCTTCAACAGCTTGTTTTAAATATTTTTCCAATATAGTTTGTATATAAACATCTATTGTTAAAACAATATCACTACCATTTTCAGCAGGAATATATGTTTCATTACTATCTGGAATTTCTTCTTGAATAGCATCTGTTGATGTTGTTAATTTTCCAGGAGTACCTTGAAGAACACTATTCCATTTAGCTTCTAGACCTTGAATACCTGTGTTATCTGTACCACAAAAACCAATAACATTTGATGCTAAATTATTATATGGATAAACTCTTTTGGTATCTTCATCTATATTAATTCCTGTACTAATACTTTCTTCTTCCATCCATTCTTTTAATTTATCTATTTTATCTTTGTCTGCTTTTTTGGCAATTGTTTGAACGCTAGAAGTACTATTTACTTTTTTTAAAGTTTCATCATAATCCAATTCAAAAATTTCAGAAAAAGCCTTAGCAACTTTTTCTTTTTTGGCTTTTGTTTCTTCATCAGTATCGCCAACAATTCTTGTAGGATTAATTGAAACCGTATCAGTTGGTGTACTCATAGCTAATTTTTTTCCAGTAGAATCATAAATTGTACCTCTACTCGTACTTATAATCTGGTCTGTTGTTTGTTGATTATATGCTTGTTCTTTTAAAGAACTTCCTTCAATAAATTGTAGATATATTAGTCGTATTACTAAAAGCAAGAAAACTAAAACTAATATACTTAATATTATTTTAAATTTTTTGGTAGCTAATAAATTACTAGAAAACTCATTATTAGCTGATTTATATAAACTATAATTACTTTTTTTAGAAGTAGGCAAGTTGAATTTATTATTATTTTTATTTTTTTTCATCCTATGCATCACCTTAATATAAAATACTTAATACATTTTATATTAATATACTTTGAAAATCAACAAATTCATATACATTTCACAAAAAAAAATTTGACATAATATTTAAAAACTTGTTATAATTGTAAAAGTTAGGAGAGAAATATGGATTTATATAATGAAACAAAGTTTTTAATGAATAAGTATAATATTCAAGCAAATAAAAGTTTAGGTCAAAACTTTTTAATTGACGAAAATGTTATAACAACGGCAATAGAAAAATCAAATATTAATAAAGATGATTTAGTAATAGAGATTGGTCCAGGACTAGGAACTCTTACAAAATATTTATTAGAATCAGCAGGGAGAGTTGTTTGTGTTGAATTAGATAAAAGAATGATAAATATTTTAGAAGAGAGATTTTTTCTATACAAAAATTTGGATATTATAAATGCAGATATTTTAAAAACTGATTTGAATAAAATAATTAAGGATGTAAAAGAACAATATAATTTAAAAAATGCAAAAATAGTAGCAAATTTACCTTATTATATAACTACACCAATAATTATGCAGTTATTAGAAAATAAAATTGATATAGAAAGTATTACTGTAATGATTCAAAAAGAGGTTGCAGATAGACTTGCAGAGATACCAGGAGGAAAGAATACTGGAGCCATAACTTATACTGTATATTATTATGGAGAAGCAGAGAAATTATTAGAAGTTCCAAATACATCATTTATTCCTGAGCCTTCAGTTACTTCTGAAGTAATAAAAATTAATATAAGAAAAGAACCACCAGTAAAGGTGAATAACGAAAAAGACTTTTTTAAATTAATAAAAATAGCTTTTTTACAAAGAAGAAAAACATTATTAAATTCTTTAACAAATAATGGAGTTGCTACAAAAGAAGTATTATTAGAAATTTTAAAAAGTCTAAAAATAGACGAAAAAATAAGAAGTGAGAAACTTACGATAGAACAATTCGCAAATTTATCCAATTATTTATATAAATAATCTTCAAAAACAGAATGAAAAATGATATAATATAAATGTATGAATTAAAAAGGAGGTAAACATGAATCAAATTCTTGTAACTGAGAAATTATATATTACACCAGAAATAAAAAAGAAAAAGAAATTTTATAAAGTAGAATTTTTTATTTCTTTAGTATTAGTTTGTGTTTTATCTTCTTATTACATATATGCAGAATATAATAAAAATAGAGATGAAGAAATTTCTGAAGAAATATTAGCACAAACAAATATTGTTGGAGAGGACCAAACAGTAAAAGATGATGACAAATTAGTTGTTATGTTGGATAATGATGTAGAAGCTAATCCAGAAATTGAACAACAATTAGATGAAGAAAACCAAGAAATTATGCAACAAGAATATGTTACTGTTGGAGGAGAAAAATATTCACCAATAGCAAGTATAGAAATTCCAAAAATAAATGTTAAATATCCTATATTATCAGAAACTTCTGTAGAATTATTAAAAAAGGCTCCAACTTATTTTTGGGGAGCATATCCAAATGAGGTTGGTAATTTCTGTGTAGCAGGTCATAATTATAGAAATAAAAAATTCTTTAGTAAAGTTCCAACACTAGAAAATGGGGATATTATAATAATAACAGATTATCAAAAAGGAAGAACTGTTAAATATAGTGTTTATGATAAATATGAAGTAAATGATGATGATATGTCACCAACAAGCCAGTTAACAAATGGAAGAAAAGATATTACATTAATTACATGTACAAATGATTCTAAAGCTAGAGTAATAGTTAAAGCAACAGAGGTGATTTAATGGAATATAATGTAGGTGATATAGTAAGAACTAAAAAGGCACATCCATGTGGAAGCAAGTTATGGAAAATAACAAGAGTTGGTGTGGATTTTGGACTAAAATGCGAAGGATGCGGACACTTTATATTAGTAGAAAGGCAAAAAGCATTAAAAATGATAACTAAAAAGATGAATTAAAACTTTAAGGAGATTTTCCTTAAAGTTTTTTTGATGGCGCTTTAGCTTGAATAATCCACTGGTTCTACCAGTGGTGGGTAAAAAAACTTTAGTATAAAAAACTCCTGATA
>CALXVT010000008.1 GCA_944392175.1 uncultured Clostridia bacterium | reverse complement strand
AATTCTGCTTCTGTACCAAATGATAAAAATGCTAAACGAATAGATTTACCTTGGAAGAATATCCAAATACTATCACATGCACGTGGTACTTTGTGTTCCATAACTTCATTTAAATAATCTCCGTCAGTTTGTGCAACTTGGCTTAAGAAACTTTCTGGTAGACCGGATACACCACCTGATACACCATCTATATTCATATCTCTAACTTCATCTATTGAACTATATCCTTTATAATGTTGATATATTCTTTGTACTACAACATTTAATTTATCATCAAATGTAAGTACAAATCCCTCTTTTTCGTATATATCATTTATTTCTTCTTCAGTTATAACATAGCATGGTTTTGCATCTCCTGCCACATATTTTAATGTATCCAAATTATATTTCTTTATTAATTGTGTTAGAGCTTCATAACCAAATTCTTTTTTATACATAAATAAAATAATATCAAATTTATCTTGTGGTGTTAATAAAGAAGGAATATCAAAAGGTATAGATTTAGATATATTAGTTTCATCTACTCCATATTCTTTAGAAAGAATATCGTAAATTAACTCTTTAACGTATTTTTTATCGTTAACATCACCATATGTACAACCTTTTAATGCTTTTTTCAATTCATATTTTTTATTTTTTCTTCTTTTTAATTCTTCTTCTGTTAGACCTAAATCATATAAATTTACCTTTGTTATTTCATCAAGTCTCTTTTTTACATAATCAGTCATCTTTTTTAATGTATATGTTTGGTCATCAACATTAACAGTTTTTTCAACTTCTGCACTTTGTTTGCTTTTAACCATTTTATAAACAAGTGCAATAAAAACTAATGCAACTGCTACTATTAAAACTATATTAAGAATCATCTTTTGAAACTCCTTCCATAAAGTTTATCTCTTTCTTAGAACTTCATCTATTTTGTATAATATCCCTTTTATTAATTCTTTTATTTCATCTACAAAATCTGTGTTTCTATTTTTATCTGTTACAGTCTGGATTTTTAAGAAATAATCTACTACAACTCCTTCATCACATGCATCTGAAAATAATGTATTATAAACAATAGGATATAGTAAATCTTGAGTTCTAGTAGTTCTAGAAACATTCTTTTGTGTATATTTAGAAAATCTGTCATATCTACCAATATATACTAGTAGATTGTCCATCTTTGATGTATATCCATTTTTTCTTGAATTCATATATTGGTCAATTGAATGACGTTTTTGTGTAATACCATAAACAATAACATCTGAAATATTTAAAATATCTTGAGCTAGTTTGTTAACTTCTTTAGGTAAATCTACAATTATAATATCATAGACTTGTGTTGCTTTTTTTATTAAAGAAACATAAAATGCATCTGTAATATCAGTTTCTAGCCCACTATAACCTGCTAAAATTTCTAACCTATCTTTAAATATAATGCCTGTATAATCTGGTATCATACTTGGAGTTAATCTATTTGTTCCTTCTGCTTTCATTAATCCTTCAACACCAGATTCAAGACCAACAACTTTTTTATTTACATTTAAAAATGATAATATATTTTTCTTATCATTTTGTGGTTTCCAGAAAGCTGCTTCAAATTCTTTGTTGCTTGCATAAGTAGAAATTAGTAATATCTTTTTATTATGTTGTATTGCCATTTGTGTAGCAACAGCTATTGCTACAGATGTTTGGCCTGTCTCTTTGCTATCTTCTGTCCAAAACGAAATTATTGACATTTTGCATGCTCCTTTATATTATTAAATTTCTTTTATTGCTTTTTTTATTCTAGATTGTGTAATTTCATCTCCTACTAATTTTGAGGAAATATATTCTAATCCATCTCTATACATATTTGTTAGATTTTCAAATCTAACTTTAGATATTTTTTGATTATTTATAATAGCTGCCTGGTCACCCATTTCTAAAGGAAAATATACTCTTTCATCTTTCCATATAACTTTTGAACCTAAAGACAAATAATTTAAATAATCGTCATCTTCTTTTGTAGGTTCTTTTGCGAATAATACTTTTGTCATTTTTATTGGGACTTGAAACATATCTAATGCTTCAAGTCCTCTTCTTATTGAATACATATCAAAAGATGTTACAAAAAAGTTTTCTACACATTCTTGAATATCAAAACTCATTGCATTTTCTCCTCGATCTATATCTAGTAAAGCAAAATCATATTCTAATTGTCCAATAGGTTTATTTAAGTATTCTGCCACTCCTTGCATATCGTTAAATCCTACTGCTACATCCATTTCTTCAAATTCTGTAATATAAGACATAGTAGGATTTAGAACTGGTACAATATACTTAGCTTTTTGTGTAATTGTTGAGTCTACAATCAAAACTTTTTTACCTAATACTGTTAATATTTTACCAATATATAAAATTAAATCCGTTTTGTCATATGCTCCTATAAATCCTACTTTTTTCATATTTCCTCCTACTATATTTTATTTAGCTGTAGTATTTGTGCTTGAAGAATCTGATTCTGCAGCAGACTCTGCTGCTACTGCTGCATCCTCAAGTGATTGTAGATATTGTTGTCTTAATTCTTTTTGTGCTTCTATATGTTCTTCAACATTTTCCTGTAAATTATCCATTCTTTCATCTGGTTCTATTCTATTTAATTCTCCATTAATATGGTTTTCTCTAATAGCTATATTTCCAGAATTATTATATCTTTCTACTAATGCACGTTTTGCTTCTTCTACAATATTTGGATCTTGATTTATTAATTCTCTTACAGCTGCATTTCCTGTATATGTTGGTGTAGCTGCTGCTTGCATTCCTGGATCTGTATATCTAGAAACATATAATTCTATTCCGTTTGCTTGATATGCTTCTACAATTGCACAAGATACAGCTAATGTTTCTTCTTCAGATAAATTAACAGTTATTGTTCCTTCTGCTGGAGCTCCTGCAATCTCTGGTATTGCAACTTCTTTTTTAGAAGCAATTATAAAATCTTGTCCATTTGTTAAACGCATACGTAAATCTATGTAATCTCCATCTTTTAAATCTACAGGTAAAGAGAACATATTATATTCTTGTTTTCTTAAATCATTTGTAAGTGTTTCTGAACTTACTGTTAACATATCTTTAGTTAAAATTGTTCCTGCTTTTAAATCAATTTTAGCAACTATATCTGCTCTAGGATTTCCATTTTCATCCTCAAAATCTGATGGCACAGCAAAATTGTCTGGAACAACACTAGCATCTGCTTCTCCTCTTTCAACATTTGGAGTTGTCCTTGTTGCATCTCCTTCTATTGCACCAATTTGTAAACCGTTTCCTGAAGAAACATCTTCTGAAAGAATATAAACATCTCTTTTAGCAGCCTCTATTGCTTCTTGTTCCTTCCTTAAATTTACTAGTTGGATAATTAAAAAAGCTATTACTATAGCAGCTATAATTACTGTTACTAACATACCTAATAAAAATGATACTCTTTTTTGTCTTTGCATTGGATTTGAAGCCATTTATTTTTCCTCCTTATTTTATTAAATTCAATATAATCTGATTTTATTTTACAACAATCAGTCATTTAAAACAATATATTTTTTTGTTTTGTAATCTAAAGATAATATTACTGTAATATTATAGTAATATTCATAATACATACTTTTCTATAGCCTTTGCAACACCATCTTCATTGTTGTTTTCTGTTATATAATCAGCCACCTTTTTCACTTCATTATTGCTGTGTCCCATAGCCACACCAAGTCCTGCATTCTTTATCATAATAATATCATTATTATTGTCTCCCAAAGCCATTACTTCTTCTTGTTTTATATTTTCTATCTGCATTACTTTTTCTATTGCATACCATTTATCTACATTTTTACTTGAAACCTCTGTATAAAAATATCCAACTTCTACTTCTTTTGTTCCTGTTTTTATCTTTTTTTGAGACATATGTGAAACTTCTAAAACATCAATATCTTCAATATTTTTTATTTTTTTAATAATGCTTGAAAATACAATTTTACTTTCATCACAAATTGTTATTTTCAAAAATTTATTGATATTTGAATTTTTTATATAATTATACATGTCATCAACTATATTTATATCAGTTTTTTTATCACTGCTTTTTTTCGTGTTTTCATAATTATAAAATGCAACATTATAATTTAAAGACTTAGCAAGAACTGCATTCTCTGTATAAATATTGTAATAAATGCTATTTTTGTCACATAATTCGATAATTTCTAAAACTTTTTCTTTATTTAAATAATTTTCATATATTATTTCATCTTTTTGCATATCATATAATACAGAACCATTACCAGAAATATAATATTTATTTGCGCCAATTTCTTTAGCAATTGTCAAGACTGATTCAGATATTCTTCCCGAGGCTAGTACAACTAAAACACCTTTTTCAGTTGTTTTTTTAATTACATTTTTTGTGTATTCTGTAACTTCTCCATATTTATTTAATAATGTTCCGTCTAAATCTATAGTTATTAATTTATACATATTTGTTGTCCTTTCTTTTTTCTACTACTGTATTTTTTTATTATACTATAATATATTATTATACTTTTTTTTACAATATATATTTATTTTTTTCAAATTTTTACCAGAATATTTTTTTATAATTTACACATCATATATATTGAAAAGACATAAAGTTTTTTCATAGATTTTTTACAATCCGGAGGTGAATTTTAGAATGGCTAACTCAAATACAAATAAAAAATTAGTTCCAGAAGCTATGAACGCTTTAGATAAATTCAAATATGAAGTAGCTTCAGAAGTTGGTGTAAACTTAAAAGAAGGATATAATGGTGACCTATCTTCAAGAGATGCTGGTAGAATAGGTGGAAACATGGTTAAGAAAATGGTTCAAAAATATGAAAACGAAATGTTAAATAGATAGTTTTGAAAATCATAATTCTATAACACACATGTAAAAGAGAAAGTATTAAGATCTTATTTTAATACTTTCTCTTTCTTCTAAAATATAAAGAGAACTTGCTTAAAGTAAGTTCTCTTTATATTTTATGCTTCTGGTTCTATTAAACCATAATTTTTATTATCTTTTAATTTATAAATTACATTAACTTTACCATTTTCCAAATTAACAAATGTTAAGAAAGTATTTCCTTTCTTTTCTTGTAATTTTAATTTTGCATCTTCTGGCGTCATTGGTTTTATTTCATAATATAATTCTTTTATAATTTCATTTTCTGGTTCTGCAGAATCTTCTTCTTGAGAAATTCTGATACTTGCATCTTTATCCATTTTTTCTTTTTTAGTTTTTACTTTTCTTATTTGTCCTTCTAAAATATCTATATTTTTATCTATAGATGCGTATAAATCTTTATGTGCAGTAACGGCTTTATATGTAATTCCTTGATATGCAACTCTTGATTCAGCTACTTGTTCATTTCCTTCTACTTTGATTGTAACTGTGCCATCAAAATCATCCATGTATTTTGATAATTTTTCCATCTTTTTTTCTGCATAATCTCTTATTGCATCTGTAACTACTAAATCCTTTCCTACAACTTTTATATTCATAAAAATCTCTCCTCTCAATTATAGTGCTTTCTTTTGTTATATGCTTATTATATCTTGTAATCTGCTTTTTTTCAACCCTATTTTATCATTTTTAACTTAGTATATAAGTTTATGGCAAAATCAGAAAAGATCTTCCATTTTATAATCTTTTTCTAATTTATCATTTAAATATAATTTAGCTATAAGTTTCAATTCTTTCATACTTTCATCTCCTATATTAAAAGAAAAAACTTTTTTTATAGGTGCCATCATAATATATCTTATTGATTGAATTGTTCCGTGCAGTTACATGTACGGCTCCCGTGTCTTGCTTTCCACAAATTGCACATTTAAACCCACTATCTCTAAAACTAAAATATTCTAAATTGTTTTCCCCACAGTTTATACATTTTGCAATTTGTGGAGTAAATCCTAATATATTCATTAATTTTAATTTAAATATCGCAACAATAAATTCTAAATCTTTATCTGTTTCTGAAATCATATAAAGTGTATTTAAATAAAGTTGTAATACTTTATAAGCATTCTCATTTTCATCTGTAACATCAATAATAATTTTTGTAATATATGATGCATATCTTAATTTGTCTAAATCTTTTCTAATATTATAAAATATTTCAATTGGTTCACAAGAATTAATATAATATGTAGTTGCAGATTTATATAAAACATATTCTCCAAAACATAAAAATTGGCTACCTACTAGGAGCGAACTTTTAAATCTTTTCGCTCCTCTGGCAGCACATGATATTTTCCCAAGACCAGGTGTTAACATTGTTAGCATTTTGTCAAAATCACCCATATTATGTTCAACTAATATAATCCCTTTTGTCTTTATTGTTCCCATTCTTTTCTTCCTCTATTTTTTTCTCTATTTCTTTAATTTGACTAAATTCCATAAAAGTATTTATATCTCCTGTTTTTTTAAAGGTATCCCAAGCTATTTTCTTAATCATGAAATCATCTCCTTTATAATTATCTTCTGTATTTTATGCAATTTTATACAATTAGTTGAATTTAAATTTTTTTATAATATTTTCTTTGTCCTGCCAGTCTTCTTTTACTTTTACCCAAACTTTTAAATTAATTTTCATTCCTAACATTTTTTCTAATTCTATTCTTGCTCCAGTTACAATTCTTTTTAACATTGAACCATTTTTACCAATTATTATTCCTTTGTGTGAATTTCTTAAACAATATATAGTAGCTTCCACATCATATATATCTTCACCTTTTGTTGTTTTTCTATCTTTCATTTTTTCAACTTCAATATATATTCCATGAGGTACTTCTTCACTTAAAAATTTTAATGCCTTTTCACGTATTACTTCTTCTACCAATTGTCTTGCTGTTTGATCTGTATATTCATCTATGTCATAATATGCAGGTCCTTCTTTTAAATTCTTTTCTATTTCATCTAAAATAGTTTCATTCCATTTATTGCTTAATGCGGAAATTGGAATAATTGCTTCAAAATTATATTCATTTTTATACATATCTATTACTTTTAATATTTCTTCTTTTTCAATCAAGTCAATTTTGTTTAATACTAATATCGTCTTCTTATTAATTGATTTAATTTTATCAAGTATTATTCTATCACCTTTTGTTATTTCTTTTTTAGAACAATCCACAATATAAAGTATTAAATCAACATCACCTGCAATTCCATATGATGTTTCTAGCATTGTTTCTCCCAATTTAGTAGTTGGTTTGTGTATTCCTGGTGTATCTATAAATATTATTTGTGAATTTTTTCTATTTACTATTGCTCTTATTGCAGTCCTTGTTGTTTGAGATTTATTAACTGTTATTGCAACTTTCTCTCCTACCAAATTGTTGATAAGTGTTGATTTCCCAACATTAGTTTTTCCTATTATTGCCACGAATCCAGATTTAAATTTTGCCATTAAATTTTTCCTTTCTTATAAAATATTTTAGCTATAATTTACTTTTCTCTAGAAGGTATTTTATCATATATATATAATTAAATCTAGCTAAAATAGCCAAAAACAAATATTTAATTATACACATTCGCAAATTAAATTTTATAATATTATATAATTTAAATAAATTCGTCAAAAACAATTGTAACTCTTGGATTAAATTATTCCAAGAGTTACAAAAAAGGTTATTCGAATGTTACCTCACTATCTATAGGGCAAATATTAAAAAATGTATTTCCATCATTTACTTCTATCTCGTTTCCTTCTAAGTCTTGATAAACTGTTTGGCTTTTTCTAGATTTTTTTATACATTTAATTTTTATTGCTTTACCATTTGTAATATAATATCCATCACATGTTTTTACATTATTTAATGTTTGTCTATCTTTTTTTGTTCCATCATTAAGTTTAGAATTTTTTGCAAATGTAATTATTATATTTTTAGTTGTTATAGGCTCTTTTGTTTTATAATCTGTTTGTTTTTTACCTCTAGCATATCTTGTATATCTTTTAGTTTCTTTATCATATTTATAGCTTGTTGTATGTAATTCTGAATATGGAATAGTTACCGTATTTGCATCGATTCCATCATCCAAATTAACTTCATCAAAAGTATAATTTAATACACTATCCTCATCAGAAGTCAAACTATATCCTTTATTTTTAGCAATCTTCTTAATATCTTCTGTGCTTGTAAAAACATTATGTGGTGCTGCTTTTGCCTTTGTTCTCCAAAAACTAGTTGTGCTCTCTGTTATTCCATTAATATTATCAACACCTAATGAAGTAATATCAGATTTGGCTTTTGGGCTCCAGCCATAATGAGTATATATTGCATCATTTTCCAAAGCATAATCTAAAAAGTAATGTCTAGAACTACGAACTGGACCTATTTCGTCTAAATTCACACCTTTAAATAAAGCCATAAGTCTAGTTTCTCCACCTTCTACTATAATCTCGTATACACTATAAGCTTTATTTAAACCAGCCTGTGGCCATGCTCCTTTATGGTTGTCTATCATTACCGCTATTGGTCTTTCATTACCAGAAAATATACTTTCTTGTTCTGGCTCTGATTCTTCCACCACCTCTGGCAAAATTGTATTTGTTTCTGAACTAACTTCTGTTTTATTATATATTTCAAAATAATAGTATATTCCTGCAATTGCAAGTAATATTATAAGAATTACAAAAAATACTCCTACTATTTTCTTTTTACTTTTGTGTTCCTCTACTTTTAATCTTTTTCCTGCCATTTTGTTTCCTTTCTATTTAAACATTTGAACTATTTTATCTGCAAATAAAAAATAAGATACTACAACCGCATTTATAGAAGCTAAAACTACAGCTCCTGCAGCAGTATCTTTAGCTAACTTAGCTTTAATATGATATTCTTCAGTTGTAAGGTCAACTGCTGTTTCTAAAGCTGTATTCATCATTTCAGATCCTAATACAAAAAATACAGCAAAAGACAAAATTGCCCATTCAGAAGGGCTAATTTTTAAAACAAAACCAAGTATTATTACAATTATTCCAGCAATTAGTTGTATTCTTAAATTTCTTTGTGTTTTAAATGCATACGCAATTCCAGAAAAAGCATTTTTCCACGCTTCTAAAAAATTCTTATTATATAATCTGCTATCCTTTTTTTTATCCATGTTTACTCCCTATTTATATTTAATTCGCTTAATACATTTTCTTCTTTTTCTCTCATTTCTTTTTTATCTTCTTCTTGAATATGATCATATCCCATTAAATGATAAAATCCATGAACTAGCATATATGCTAATTCTCTTTCAAAACTATGACCATATTCATCTGCTTGCATTTTTACTTGACTTAAATTTACAATTATATCTCCTAACACTTCTGTTACAATACTTTTTTCTTGTTTTAATTTTTTTGCCTCTTCTTTTTCAAACATAGGAAAAGATAAAACATCTGTTGCTTTATCTATATTCCTATATTCTTTATTATATGCTTGTATGTCTACTGGTGTTGTATAAATTATGCTTACATAAATATTTTTGTCTAACAAATTTTCTGTTTCAAAACATTTTTTTACTACTTTTTCTGTTAACTCTGAATACATATCATTAGGTTCAACATTTAAATATTCTATTTCTGTACACTTCATATTATTTCCCTTCTTTTCTTCAACCTATCTCTTTTTTTTCTTCTCTTTTGCTTCTTGAATATGTTTTATCTGAAGTAGTACATGTATTGCTTAAATTTCTCATTTTTCCTAATTCTACTAGTTTATTTTTATAAAATTTTATAATATTATTATAATTTCTTTTCGCTTTTCTTAATTTTTCCATATCTGCTTTTATGAATAAAGCTTGTTTTTCTATTTCATATTTTTCGAAATCTTCATCTTTAATTTTTTGTATTTTTTTATAGCTGTTCCAAAACTCTTTATATTCTTCCCTATCTGATGGTTTGTCCCAATAAATTTTTGTAGAAAGTAATCTAATATTATAGTCTTCTATAAGCTCTATTAGTAAATTGTATGCATCATTACTTTTCTTTTTTACTTTTGTAGTTACCATTATATGTCTTAAATCTTTTAATAATTTTATATAGCATTGTTCTGCAACTACTAAAGGTAGACTATGTGTAAATAGTTGTCTACTTATTCCCAATAGAATCATTCGTTTTTCTATTGAGTCCTTCATATCTAGTTTTCCTACAGTAAGTCTATCAAATTTCTCATATTGAGAAATAATCGTCTTATATGTGTTTGTAGTATCTAATTTTATTTTTAATGGTAAAATATCTGCTATATATTCTTCTAATAAATCAAATATTTTATCATATATTATATTTTTATCTTGATATGTTAAATTATCTGCTAGTTGTATAGAAAAATGTTTTAAAATTCCTTTGTATAATTGTTCCATCTTAGTAATATAAAATTTTTCGTATCTTTCTATATTTTTTATATTTTCATTTTTAGCAGTTTTATAATCTAATTCTAATAAATATTTTTGCTTTCTATATTTATATTCTATATATTCTGTTTGTTTTAAATGTATTACTTCATAATAATTTGAAAGTGCATTTTTTTCGAAATCTGAAGCTGTTCCATTTTTTACTTTTTTGTATATAGAATCCATTATGTATTTATCTATTGATTCTAAATATAAAGTATATGCATCTTCATATTTTTTAGACAAATTTTCTTTTTTATTGTCTTCTTCTTTTGTATTAGTGTACACTTCAAAAGATTTTAATAAACTATTCCTTTTTATTGTAATCATCAATCCATTAAGCCCTAATTTAGTTGGAATTAGTAACTTACTTATAGTATTTGTTAATTTTGCGAAAAAATTTTTATTTGTGTTTACAACTCTTAGACTTCTTTGCTCCATGCTAATCATCCTTTCAAAATACTATTTTTTCATTTGTCCCTATATTTTCAAATACTTCATATGTTACCTCTGCCTTAACTTTATCTTTCTCTACTTCATAATTTACTATTACATTTTTAATGTTATCCTTATTTTCTACTTGTGTATTTAGTTTTTCTTCTGCTCTTTTTTTTGCTTCGTTTTTTGCTTCATCTACACTGTATTTTACATTTTTTTCTTGTATTTCAAAATTATTACATTCAATTAACTCTACGGGTAGATAGAAATTTGAAAATATTTTTATTTTTTTTGATGTGTATATTGTATCATATTTTTCAAAATTTGAAAGCTTTTTATACAAATTTATTCTAAAATTATTTATTTTTAATGCATACTTTTTCTCTGTATTTCCAGTTTTTTCGATACTTTTCTCTTCTAAGCTCACTTCTCCTGTTTCTGTATACCATACATTTGCTTCTACATTTCCATCAGCCCTCACAAACCTTGTACCCGTATACTTTCCTTCTATCCAGCCTGCAATTAGTAAAGAACCTTCTTTTACAACATCTCCCGGTTTTACCATTGCTGTACCATTATTGGCAGTAATTTTCAAAATTTTTCCTTCTTTATTTGATACTATATTACAGTAATCATCTTCATTAGCAATTTCAGGTTTTTTCTCTGCCTCTACAACTTGCACTATAGCATTTGTTCCTTTAATCTCTATTCCAATCCATGAAATATCACTCCTATTTAATCTTACTTTATTTATAATTTCTTTAACATCAATATTGTTTTTTCTTTCTCCAATATATAATCCATTTTCATTTAATGTATTTATAATATCTTCCTCTTTTAAATTACTACCATTTATTTTTACTTCTATGTTCCATACAAACTGTGACAATATAATTAAACTACCAATTATAATACACATCATTAATAAAAAAATTTTTCTTTTTTTATATTTTTCAAATATAAAAGGGATTCCTTTTTTATTTTTTATTTCTACTTTGCACTTGGTCTTTTTTGTAATTTTTCTTATTCTTTTAAAATCTTTTATCCCTATTTTGCAACTTATAAAACTTGAATTTTTTCTTTTCATTCCCCACAAAAGTATTTTTTGATTTCTGCACATATTTATAAATCGTTCTATAAAATAGCCTTCTACATTTATATTTAAATATCCAAATATGTAATTTAAAACTAGCTTTATAAACAATTTCAATCCTCCTCTGCAGGTTCTAAATACAATTTCTCTATATCTCCATTAATTACAACATCATTTTCTGTTATTTGATTTAAATCTAATTTTGTTCCTTCCACTATTATTATTCCTATAAAAGTATTTATTTTTATTAAGTAATCTTCATATTCTATAATTCCTTTATAATTTTCTACCATTAATTCAGAAAATCCCAAGATAGTTATTTTAGGATTAGAAGTGGTTACCTCAATTGGCATTTCTAAAATTCTTTCTAATTTATTTCTATTTTTCTTTATTTTAACCACCTATCTTTCAAATTCATCTAAAGATTTAAATTCATATCCTTCCTGTTTTGCTGTTTCTATAACTTCGTCTAATACATTTGCATTATCTTTAGAATTTCCATGTAGTAGCATAATTTCTCCGTTATGTAGATTATCTAAAATTATCTTTTTAGCATATTCTTCTCCCTTTTGATTATTTTCATCATAATCCATATATCCAAATGTCCACATTACAGTAATATATCCTAAACTATTTGTAACAGCTAAACTTCTTTCACTATATTCACCTTTGGGAGGTCTTATATATTTCATTTCATAACCTGTTTTTTCATATATTGCTTGATGTAATTTCATAACTTCCTCTTTTATTTCTTCATCTGAAATATCTGGAAGAGTTTTATGATTCACAGTATGATTTCCTACTATATGGCCCTCATTAACCATTCTTTTTACCAAGTCTTCTGCTGTATTTAAGTAATGTGCAGTTATAAAAAATGTAGCCTTTACATCATTTTCCTTTAAAACATCTAATATTTTTTCAGTATATCCAGCTTCATATCCTTCATCAAAAGTCAAATAAACATATTTCTTTTCTTCGTTTCCTAAGTACATTCCATTATACTTTTCCATTAATTCTTTATTTTCTTTTCCTACATCTGGTCTTTTGTGATTTTTTTCTCTTTTTATTCCCCAACCAATTTTCTTATTGCTCAAAGTAGTAGATGAAGATACCTCCTCTGCTGTTGTTGTGTTAATTATTAAAATTCCTGTTAATATTACACATATTATCAGCATAATAGAAATATAAATTTTTACCTTTTTCATAACATCCTCCATAAAAGACTTTTTTAGTAATTTTATGTGATTTTTATTTTTTTATTACTAAAAGGTTTTGAAAAAAGAACTTCTATAAATAATTATTAATTCACCATTAATATCTTAAATTTCGTTTGATATAGTATATTTGAGTAAAACAAAAAAACTCAAATAGCTTTTTACTATTTGAGTTTTTCATTTTTCAAATAAGATATTTTGACAAAAAATCAATTTTAATTATACTTCCTATTCTTATTCATAATAATATTTAAACACATTAAATTCATAGATATTATAATAAATATCAACATCTTTTATTATTTCCATTTCCGTTATATCTGTTGCATTTTCATTAAAAATATGTTCATGAGTTTTTAATGATGATACAGATATAATAAATATTATTAAAAAATATATTATAATTGAAATAATTAACGTTTTCCAATTTTCAGATATTTTTTTACTAAATATAAAGAATTCTAAATTTACCAAAAATAATATCGCTACTCCTATCCAGATAGTTTTATATAATTTCATAAATACAACTAAATCATAAATATTCGATATTATTATCATTATATTTATTAGTACTATTGGTATTAAAATATATATCTTTTTCTTCTTTTAAAAAAATAATATTGCAAATATTGCTATTATAAATACAATTAAAATTTTTATAGTTCCATCCAATACCATATTTATTCCAACTTTATTCAATATTGTATCTCCTAGCTCAATTTAAATATTTAATAAACGCCTTTAAATATTATATTTAAAAGCGTTTATTATGTATATTATTTTACATCTCTATATTTTCTATTACGTATAAATGTTACAACTAAAATTATTGATAATCCTATAATTGCAACTGCTACTATACTTGTTCCTGTATAAGGTAATTTTCCAGGTGCTGTAGTATTATCATCTTTAGAAGTATTACCTTTATTACTATTGTTATTATTATTGTTGTTATTATTGTTATTATTGTCATCTCCAGGATTTGTTGTTCCTGGTTTATCTTGATCATCTGGATCTGTTGTTCCCGGCTTATCTTGATCATCTGGGTTAGTTGTTCCCGGATTTTCCTCATCAGGATTTTCTGGATTAGTTGTTCCTGGATTTTCTGTTGAATCTCCAACTATATTTATTGTTATTGTTTGTTCTGGTACATAGTAGTTTGAATCTGTTGCTTCCATACTAGCAACAAGAGTTTCTGGCATGCTTATTTGTGTAGTTGTATTAGTTTTTGCATTATCTTTTACTTTGAAAGTTATAACAAATACATCAGCATCTGTTATATCAGGTGCATTAGCAATAACTTCGATTTTATTGTTTATTCCTAAATTTGCAAAATTTCCACTTGCTGTATTTGCACTTACAACTTCTAATACATCAGAATCATAATTATATTCTGTTTGAATACCATTAATTTTTTCGCTACATGTAGCATGTAATGTAACTGTAAAAGTTTCTCCTGGCTTTACATCAGTTTTACTAGGCACTAATGTTGCTGAAACATCTTCAGCTCTAGCAAATACTGAACTAGTTCCAACCAAAGCTACAATTAACACTAATAACATTGTAATTATTTTACTTTTCATATTATACCTCCATTTTATAAAGTACTTGTATTTCCTAATCTATATTTATTTATTTCTAAAATATCTTGGAAATCTGCATTTCCATTATCATTTACATCTCCTGCAATTAAGTATGCACCTTGTAATCCATTTCCATTTAATCTGTATTTATTTATATTTAGAATATCTTGGAAATCTGCATCTCCATTTCCATCTGTATCTCCTGTAACAATAAGTATATATTCTTTATTATTACTTAATCTAATCTTATCACCTGTTGAAACAGTAGTTGAAGTACTCATTTTATTTCCATTTTTGTTTATTACATCATATTGTAATTCACAATCCAAATTATTTTTTAATGTACTTACAGATGTTTTTGGAGATATTCTAGAAATATATAATGTATCTTCACTAACTCTATATTTGCTAGATGTTACTACATCTGAAGTAGTTCTTATTTCAAAAGAAACTGTAGTTTCATTTCCAAATTCATCTCTAGCTGTTAAAACATATTTTCCATTACCTGAAATTGTATTACCATTTCTATAATTAATTACTTGTTGTCCATCCTTTGTTAATATTACTTCTTTTAAGTTTTCATCAGTAATTGTAGGTGTTACTGGTCCATCATACACTTTATTATTTTCAACATTTGAAATTGTTGGTGGTGTTGTGTCAGCTTCTGCCGTAATTGAAATCTGAATTTCATTTCCTGCTAAATCTGAAACAGTAATTGTTTCTTGATCGCCTGCATTAAATGTTTTTGTTAATACTTTTTTATCTTCACTTAAATTCCAGCCCCATCCAGATGGTTTTTCTACTTCTTCGTTCATTGTAATTGTTACTATTACTTTATTTTCATCTTGTTGTTTTGAAATTGTATATTGTGGAGCATCTTTATCTATCCAATTAACTGTGGCTAAAGCTTGTCCTGTAAATCCATATTCATCCATATATTCAAATGTAAATTCATCGTTTTGTGTAAATGTATATGTATTATTTCCTGAATTATTTGTTATTGTTACATTTGCTCTATTAAAGCTAATTGTTGCAATTACATTTTGATTTGTTTTCTCTTTAATATTATAATCTATTGTTGCTTCTAATGGTTTTGCTACTGAAAGCATTGTTCCATCTGCATTTCCTCCAGCAATTGTTGCTGTGGCTATTTTATCTCCCAATGTTGTTAAATTTACTACTATACTATTTCCATCTGGAGATAATGTACAATTTGATAAATTAAAATCTGACGCAGTATATACTTTACTTCCATTTTGTTTTGATGATTTAAATATTGCTGGTAATTCTACTGTCATTTCTCCTTGAGCACTTTCTGCAGCTGTTCTTACCATTTTTTGTCTTTTAGCAGAAAATACATTCTTTATATTTAATATTTCTAGTGAAGAAATATCATCAATCATATTATTATCCATATATAAATCTGTCAAACTTGTCATTCTTGACATCGAACTAACATCACTTACTTTATTTCCTGAAAATTCTAGTACTGTTACTGACAATCTTGATATAGGTTCAACATTATAAATTTTATTGTTATTCATATATAAAGTTCTTAAAGCTTTTAAATTTGACAATGCTGATATATCTTCTATTTGGTTACTTGATATATCTAAAGTATTTAAACTTGTTAAATTCGTATATCCTGAAATATCTGTAATATTATTTCCAGCGACATATAATTTTTGAAGTGGTGTAATATTTTTTATGCCTTCTACTTTATCATCTGTTAATCCATTATTTGAAATATTTAATTCTATTAATTCTATATCATCTTTTTCTGATATCCAATAATTTACTAAATCATTTATAATATTTATATTAGTAATTCCTGTATTTGATAAATCTAAACTCTGCAATTTTGTCATTTGAAGTATTGCTGAATTATTGTCTCCTACTGGTGAATTAGAAAGATTTAAGTTTGTAATCTTTGTACAAGATTTTAATTCATCTATTGTTGTAATTTTATTTTGAGCTAAATTTAAATTTTCTAGTTCTGAGAAACTTGCAAGTCCAGTTAAATCTCTAATATTTCCATTTGATAAATTTAATTCTTCTACTTCTCTTATTATGCTATGTTCTATATTTATGATTTTTGGAATTCTAGCTATATATGTATCATCATCTAAAAGAGTTAGTAAATGTCTATATATTGCTGCATCTAAATTTTCATCAACAAATAATAATGAATCTATTGCTGAAGATGATGATGAAATTTTAAAATTAATAATACTTCCATCAGCATTTCCACCATGTAATGTAAGTGATAAAGTATCAGCACTTGTTTTATTATAATCTATAATTACATTATAATTTCCTGGTGTTTGATATTCTGAAGCATTATTTAATGTAACACCATTTACATCAAAACTTGCATTTTCAGAATAAACAATACTTCCATTTGTCTTACTTAATTGGAATATACTTGGTAAAATTATATATTGATTAACTTCTGCAGACTTTTTAAATATAGGAAAATCTATTGTTTGGTCTTGTAAATAAATACCTTTTGAATAAGTTGTTCCAGTTAATGGTGTAATATTATATATATGATTTTGTGATAAATCCAAATATTCTACTTGTTGAGGTAAATCTGCAAAAATTGATACATCTGAAATTTCATTATTCTTTAAGCTTATTTCTGTTGCAGGCATATATTTATCCACAACTTGTGTATTATCTACTGTTTTCCATTTTATAAAATAACTAAGATCAGAAATATTATTATCTTCCAAATTTAAATATTGTAAATTTGACATTTCATATATTCCAGATATACTACTTATTGAATTTCCTTGCATATATAATTCTTTAATTTTTGTTAATTTAGCTAAAGATGAAAAAGAAATTCTATTTGTATATCTCATATCTAGCATTTCCAAATTTGCAAGATATGGAACTGTTTCAGAACCTACTTTATGTGTTTGAAGTACTGGATTTACATTTATACCTGTTAAATTTCCTATATTTAATCTTTTTAAATTTCCTAAATTAATTATACTAGAAATATCAGTTATTCCTGTTGATGAAATATTTAAATCCTCTATAGAATCATGTGTTGAAATTTCGCCTAATGTAGCTAAACTTCTATTACTAGAAACATTTAATGTAATTAAAGAATTTAACAAACTAAGACCTTGTAAATTACTGATATTGTTACTAGAAATATCCAATGTCTTTAAATTAACTAAATTACTTAAGAAAGATACATTACTTATTCCAGTATTTGATAAATATAAATCTGTTAAATTAGTTTTATTAGATAATTCTGATAAATTGCTTACAGGATTATCATTTAAATTTAAATTTGTTAGATTATTTAAACTAATTATTGGGCTTATATCTGATATATTATTTCTTGATAAATCTATACTACTTAAATTAGTAAATTTTTCTATTCCGGATAAATTAGAAATATCTGAATTTCTTAAATCCATTGATGTTATTCCATTTAATGTTTCTGTTGCTATTGTTATTGTTTTGGTACCATTATCAGAACTCATAATTTCTTTTGATAAAACATTTTTTACTGCTTGATATAAATTATTGTCTTGAAATGTTATTTCTGTTTTTTCAATTGTTGCAGAATAAATAATTGCTGATAATGCTAAAAGAATAAAAATAATCAAGAATGAAAATATTATTCTTCTTATGTTCCTTCCTCTTTTATATTTCATTTGTTATCCCCCATTCTTTATCTGTTGTAAACATTACTTATATCTTACTATTTTTAACTTTTTTAGTCAATAAAATCTGATATATTTTTATATTACTTTTATGTTACTTATTTTCTACATATTTTATTCTTTTTTATAGAATTACTGTTTAATCATAAGATATTTTTTTGAAATTATTGTAAAATTTTTTTGTATTTTTTTCCTTTTTTATTTTTCATAATCTTACTATGCTGTAAGGATACATGATTTTTAATTTGATTTTTTTTTGATTTTTAATTACTATATTTTTTTATATTGACATTATCAAAATTTTAGATTATATTGTATTTATTATTGGAAAATAAAGGTAATTGTCAAACCAACTTGAATTTTGCATATTCTTGCTGATTCATGAATTATTTAGTTTTAGGAGATGAAAACATGCTTAGTTTTGTGTTGTGTGATGATAATATAACTGTTTTAAATAAATTATCTCAAATGTTAGAAAATATTTTGATGCAATATGATTATGATACATGTATTACTTATAAATGTACTAACGCCAATGATTTAATGAAATATATAGAACAGAATACTGTTGATGTACTATTTCTTGATATAAATTTAAAGAATAAATTATCGGGATTAGACATAGCAGAAAAAATTAGGGAAACTAATAAGGAAATGTATATTATTTTTACCACAGGACACCTTGAATATGCATTAGTTGCATATAAATATAAAACTTTTGATTACATTCCAAAGCCTTTTATTTCTGAAAGACTTGAATTAACAATTTCTAGATTATTTGACGATATAAAATCTAATACAGCAAAATTTATTAAAATCGGTAATTCCCCAATTATAATTAAAGAAGAAGATATACTTTATATTAGGAAAGATAATATGAAGTCAATTTATCATACTCATTTTAATGATTATTCAGCTTATATACCTTTTAATAAAATTGAAGATAAACTACCAGAAAATTTTATAAGATGTCATAAATCATACATTGTAAATATTGATATGATTGAACATATTGATATTAACAATAATACAATATACCTTATGTTTAACAATATTTGTCCTATTGGTCCGAAATATAAAAACAATTTAATGGAGGTTTTAAATAATTATGAATATTTTTCAGAAAATTACAGAGGGCTTGATGAGCCAAAACGAAATGTTAACTAATATTATTACAGTACCATTTTTTATTATAGAAGCTTATATTTATATAAATTTATTTATAACTCTTTTCGCTAAAAGTCCGTCTAAGAAAAATAAATATTTATGTATGTTAATATTAGTTTTGTCTAGCATTATAAGTAGATTCTTAATTCCAATACCTTATAATACTATATTTAATTTATTTATACTAATTATTACTTATAAAATATTTTTGAATGCTAAAATTTTAGAATCATTTATAGGAGTTGGTATACAATTTTTGTTAACAGCTTTATTTGAGATGATTTCTTCTCAAATATATACATTATTTTTCAATGGAACATATTCTGAATTTGCAAATTATCCAATATATGCTGTTATATTTATGTTTATTGTATATTCTTGTTTATTTATAATGCTTAAATTATTTCAAAAGTTTAATATAAATATTACTTTATTCAAAAATATTAATAAAAAAGATAGTATAGTTATATTTTCCACAATTGTTCTAGGATTTATTACTGTATTTTTACAATTATATATTTCTGCTTTTTATAATAATCTATTGCCTACATTTGTTATATTTATTAGTATTATTTGTTTAATTGCATATTTCTTTGTCAGTTTATTTAATATTGTAAAAACTAAACAATTAGAAGTTGCAACTATTGATAATCATAATCTGCAATCATATAATGATAATTTAAAATCAATGTATGATAATATTCGTGCATTCAAACATGATTTTAATAATATTGTTCATGCTATTGGTGGATATGTAAGAGCAAAAGATATGAACGGACTTTCAAAATACTATAATTCTTTATTTGATGAATGTAATAGTATTAATAATTTATCTGCATTAAATCCTGAAACAGTAAATAATCCATCTATATATGCAATCCTTTTAGATAAATATAATAAAGCTGAAAAGAAAAATATAAAAATGGAACTTGGTGTATATCTTGATTTAAATACTCTACATGCAGATATTTATGAAATTAGTAGAATTCTTGGAATATTATTAGATAATAGTATAGAAGCAGCACAAGAATGTGATAAAAAATATATTAACATTAGATTTTTAATGGATAATAGAAAAAATAGACAATTAATTATTATAGAAAATACATATAAAGATAAAAATGTAGATACAATAAAAATATTTGAAAAATCATATTCTACTAAACCACATAATACCGGATTAGGATTATGGGAAGTTAACAAAATATTAAATAAAAATTCAAATCTTGCAATATTTACAAGTAAAAATGATGAATATTTTTCGCAACAATTAGAAATATATTTATAAATACAAAAATAAAATACCTAATTTCTTAGGTATTTTTCTTTTGTTAGTCGTTTAATTAGTTTAGAATATGCTTAGTCCCTTTTAATCATACTGTCTGGCATTTTTGGTTGATGTATAATTCCTAATATTAAGCATGCAGTATTTGCTGATTTAGCATATTTTTCAGCTAATCTTGCTAAGAACTTTAACATAGCTATTCCTCCCTTTTTTTTATATATAGTAAGAGTTTAAAACTCAATTACTACCATAAACCTCATAACCATATTTGTTTTTAGTAATCTTATACGCTGTCTTAGTTAATGTACATGTTTGAAATATTATTCCAAGAATTATCAAATTAGAGATTACTTTATATGGTATAAATATTGCAATTATTAATTCAATTCCTGCAATTACAAATGACCATATTTTCCTTTTTCTTCTTTCCTTTTTTTGAAGAATCGGAACATTTTCTGTATCTGCAGGTGCATATTTATTTATCATCCAAAAACTAAATATAAATGTAAATACTATAGCTACATATTTTACTACATCACTTATATTAATTATACTTGCTAAATATGGTGTTCCTATATATAAAAGATTTGTAACTATTATACATCCTAAATGTGTATGTAAATGAAAGCCTCCGGAAAATGTTCTATATGGTAGAATAATTAAAAAAGAAATTAAAGTAAGACCAACCATGTGGAATAAAATTGCTAAAATTAATGTAATAAAAAACTTTGGAACTTCTCCAATTAATAATTGTAATCCATAATTTATTTCATCAGCTTTACTCTCATCTACTTCATCCACTGATTCTATAATTTTTTTGGTTAATGAATTACAAATTGCTTCTATCATTCTTTTATTTCCTTTCTTATTCTGTGATAATTATATTTCTTAATTTGTTTTTTCAACTATCGTTTTTGTAAAATTAGATATTATTTTTATGAAAATCTTATTTTTTTATTTCACATAATAATTTTGTTTTTTTACCAAATAAAAGAAGAAGCAACTTCTGTCACTTCTCCTTTAATCTATTTTATTAACATTATTTAATATATTCCATATACTTTCTGCTTTTGGTAAATATGTAAAGCTCATTCTTTCTTTAGTTATTGGATGATTAAATTCTAATTTATATGACCATAAGGCAAGCTTTCCTGTTCTACTTCTTGTCCCATATTTAGAATCTCCACATAAACTATGTCCTCTACTTGAAAATTGTACTCTTATTTGATGATGTCTACCAGTTTTTAAATTTATTTTTACTAAACTCATATTTCTAATTTTATCATAATATATTACTTCATAATCTAATTCTGCATATTTAGCCTTTTGATTTTCTTTATTAGTAACCATAGATTTATTTAATCTTTCATTTTTTACTAAATAATCTTGCATATTCCCTTTTTCTGTTTCCATTCTTCCTTTAACTATAGCTATATATTTTTTTGATATAGTTTTATTTCTAACTTGTTCACTTAATCTTGAGGCAGCTTTAGAAGTTTTGGCAAATACCATAACTCCACCTACTGATCTATCCAATCTGTGTACCAATCCTAGATACACATTTCCTGGTTTATTGTATTTTTCCTTTAGATATTGCTTAATTATTGTAAGCATATCTAAATCATGAGTTTTATCTGCTTGAGAAGGAATTCTAGGTTCTTTTACTACTACAATAATATGATTATCTTCATATAATATATTTAGCATTATTTTTCCTCCCATTTTCCATATATACCACAAGGAAGTACTAATTTTGAATCTTTCATAGGTAGTCCAACTTCTCCAGATTCAAAAATTCCGTCATTCTTTATATTTATTCTTAAAATATTTTCTAATACTTTTGCAGATATTCCAGTTGTATATGAGTTTATTAAAAAGAATAGTGGATTTTTAGATAATACCTTAGTACATAATTCTACTAAATCTGTAATATCATCTTCAAATCTCCATACTTCTCCTTTTGCGCCTCTTCCATAAGAAGGTGGATCCATTATAATTGCATCATATTTATTGCCTCTTCTAATTTCTCTATTTACAAATTTAACAACATCATCAACTATATATCTAACAGGTCTATCTTTTAATCCAGATGAATTCACATTTTCTTTCGCCCAAGTAACCATTCCTTTTGAACTATCAACATGGCACACAGAAGCACCTGCTGAAAGACAAGCCACTGTTGCTCCACCAGTATAAGCAAATAAATTCAACACTTTAATATCCCTTTTTGCAGATTTTATTTTTTCCATCATCCAATCCCAATTAACAGCTTGTTCTGGGAATAAACCTGTATGCTTAAATCCCATAGGTTTAATATTAAATGTTAAATCTTTATATTTGATTTTCCATTCACTAGGCATTTTCTTTTTATATTGCCAACTTCCCCCACCTGTTTTACTTCTATTATATATAGCATTTGCTGTTTTCCACTTTTCCTCATGTTCTTTTTTATTCCAAATTATTTGTGGGTCAGGTCTAATTAAAATAACATTTCCCCATCTTTCTAGTTTTTCTCCATTTGCCATATCTAATATTTCATAATCTTTCCAATTATTAGCAAGTTTCATAATACATCTCCATTTTACAAGTTTGATAAAATTCTAAAAAAATTAAATATACAAAAAATATTTGCCGTACAAAATACAATTCCTATTGAAATTAATAATTTAAAAATATCCTTGTCATTAATCTTTCTTTTCTTTTCGTCCATATACTCAATTGTATATATCTCATCCTTAGCATATTCCATGTTTTTTCCTCCTATTATAATATATTCAAAAAAACATGTATTATGCTTAGTACAGACTATATTTTACCATATATTTTATTCATTTTTCAATATTATGTAACATTTTATGTAGTTAATTTCTATATAATATCAAAAAATGCACTTATTAATATAAGTGCATTTTTTATTTCTCCATTATATATAATTATTTTTTAATTTCTAATATTTTATATTTACATACCCCTGCTGGTACTTGTACTTCTACTACTTGATTCTTTTTACTTCCTAATAAAGCTGAACCTATTGGTGATTCGTTAGAAATTTTATTTTGTGTAATGTCTGCTTCTGTTGTTCCTACTATAGTATATTCTACTTCTTCATCGAATTCCATATCTAAAACTTTAACTGTGTTACCTATTTGAACTTTTTTAGTATCGATTTCTGAATCATCAATTATTTTTGCAAATCTTAATTTTGCTTCTAGTTCTGCTATTTTTTCTTCATTTGCGGCTTGTGCATTTTTTGCTTCGTCGTATTCTGAATTTTCTGAAAGGTCACCAAATCCTAGAGCAACTTTAATTCTTTCTGCTATCTCTGCTCTTTCTTCTGTTTTTAGCTTTTCTAGCTCAGCTTCCATTTTTTTATATCCTTCTTCTGTTAGTAGAATTTCTTTGTTGCTATCTCCCATATTGTTTTCCCTCCTGATTTTTTTATTCCTGCATTATATTAAGCTAATATTTTTGTTTTGTCAAGTATCGACCAATAAGTTTTGTTTCATTTATATTCATTTTCATTTATTATCCCATTCTTTCCTTGTAAATATATAATTTTTACTTTATCATTCTCTATTTTTCTTCTTATTTCATTTATAGATTTATTTACTATAAATGATTCATATACTTCATTATAATTAAACTCATTTAGTTCATCTACTTGTTTAATAATAAAATTATTTACATTAATGCCTTCAAAACTTTTTGAATTTATATTAACATTTTCTTCTATATTAATTAAAATTGCATTTCTATTTATTTTATATTTATTTAGTTGCTCTTCTGAAAAATCTATATTAATTATATATCTTTTATTTTTTAGACTTTTCATTTTATTATTCATAACTGGTACAACTATTCCTTCATTATTATATAATTCATTAGTCCATCTTTTAAATTTACTTATATTATTAGTTACAATATTTATTCCTTTTGCTCTTTTTAATACCTCATTTATATAAAACAAATTTACTTTTGTAAAATCATTTATTAAAATTGTTATCTCTAATTTCTCTTTATTAGTTTCCACTTTATTAGATAAATATTCAACAATTTCTGGTAATAGATTTTTAAATAAAAACTTTCCATTTAATATGTTTATATTGTTTGCATATAATGTATTTATAAATTCCTCTTCTGTTTTATCTTTTTTTGCTATTACAACAACCTTTATATTATCTTTTAATAATGTTTTTAATAATTTTGTATTAAATCTTGCACAAGAATATTTAATTCCATTTTCAAAATCTTCTTTTTTTATTTTATTAAAAATCTTATCAAAAAATCTGCTCTCTTCTTCCTTTTTTATATATCCAATCATAAAAATCACCTTCTTCATTATATGAAAAAGGTGATTTTATATTACTAATTAATTTAATTGTTCTTTGACCATTGTCCAAAATGCGTCATTTGGCTCCCTATCTTTTTCCCAAAATGCTATTCCTGCTAAATTGTATTGATTAGCTAGATTTATTTTTTCTTGAATAGATCTATCATTTTCTATCCATATTTTATAAGTTGCTCCATCTTCTTGATATTCTGCATAATATTGTTTTAATTCATCATCCCAATTTGCAACTAATCCTTCTGGAACTTTTGATTCTATATCTTTCATATTTACTACTGTAGAAGTTACTTCTCCATTTGTTTCTTTCCAAAGTCTTGTATATAATGGTATTCCTAAAATTATCTTTTCTGCATCAACATCTTCTTGTCCTAAAAACTTCTTAATATTAGCTTCTACCCAATTATATCCTGCTGTTGTTCCTGCTTTACTAGAGCTTTGTCCATATTGGTCATATGCCATAAATATTATATAATCTGAAACATCAGCTATAGTATCTCTGTCAAAACATAATGACCAATTTTCAGATCCATCTGGTGCAGTTACATCTACAGATAATGTTTTTCCTGCTTTCTTTAGTTGAGGAGATAATTCAATTAAAAATCTAGAATATAAATCTTTATCATCTCCATTCATATTTTCAAAGTCTACATTTAATCCATCAATATTATATTCTTGAACTAAATTTAATATATTTTGTATCATATATTCTCTTTTATCATAATCATTTAATATTTTAGATGTAGTATCTCTTAAAGAATTATTAGAAAACATTGCCCATACTTGATATCCATTATTATGAGCCCACTCTATATATCTTCTGCCTTCATCATTACAATTATCAAAGATTTCTCCGTTACTTCCTGTTTCTAGTGAAAAGAATGATGGTGATACAACATTTACTCCATCTATTACTTGATTTGTTCTATCTGGTGCTGTTACATATTCAGAATAATAATCCCATACTAAATTTACTTTTCCATCTACTTTTTTTACATATTCTTTTTCTTCTCTTATAGTTTGCTTTTCTCCAACAGTATCATTTTTTACATATCCTATTATTCCATCTTTTGTTCTTACTTTTATCCAATCCTCTGTTTCGTCTATATATATTAATTCATCGCCTTCATTTAGTTTTGACAATGTTTTTGAAAATACTGTTGTCTTATATTTTAAATTTGTGTTTTTTTCTACAGTTACTTCTTCTTGCTTTCTATCTAAAGAATCTATTATTATTGTATCTGTACTTTGAATATAGTTTAAATTAACATCATAAACTTTTTCACTCATTTCTGAAAATGGAAGGTAAACTGTATCATTTTTTTCTAATATATCTGAATTTAATGTTTCATCAATTCTATTTATTGAAATTTTATTGCTATTAAGATGCATTCTTGCGATATTAATTTCTGATGTTGTTATAATTTCACCAGTTTCTTCATTATATTCTATATATTTGTCAAAAAAATTTTTTATATCTTCAAGAGATAAATAAATATTATTATTATCATCTTTATAAATATCTTTTTTCATACTTAAAGTAACATCATTATTATTAATTAATATTCCTATTTTTCCTTCTCTATCTTCTTTTATATAATTTGGTGATAAATAAAATATTGTAGCTATTACAATTAAAAATAATAATACAATTATTATATGAACTATTACTTTTCCTTTTTTTCCTTTCGTATCTTCTAACATTCTTTTTGCCATTTGTATTCTCCTTACTTTTACATTTTTCATTAAATTCTTTATCATATTATCATAATATAAAAATTTTGCCAAGTATAACTTTATAGTATTATACAAACTCATTTAATCCACTTTACCTAAACCTAAATAAGTAAACATAGCTCTGCTATATACAAAAAATCTTGCTCTTTTATATTAATTTGTTAAAAATGTTTTAATTTACATAATTTGGCAGTGTTTTTCTTTACTTTTACTTACCTTTATGGTATAATTTTTATAGTTGATTGTGTGAAAGGAGGCTTTCTTATGTGGTTACTTTGGTTAGTACTAGGTGGAGTACTATTTGTTGGTGAAATATTAACAGCCGGATTTTTATTATTGTGGTTTGGAATCGGAGCTATCGCAGCAATGTTAGTAAGTTTTGTAACATCTAATTTATTTATTCAAATTTTAGTATTTGTAATAGTTTCTATTATTTTACTTATATTTACAAAACCTATCCTTTCTAAATACACAAAGGATGATACTACAATAACCAATTCTAAAACAATAATTGGAAAAAAGGCTATTGTAACTGAAGAAATCTCTCTACTCAATGGCACTGGACAAATAAAAGTTGATGGCGAAATATGGTCAGCCAAAACTATTGATTCAAGTATAGTTATACCAAAAGGTTCTGAAGTAGAAATCATTGATATAGATGGTGTAAAAGCTTGCGTTGCAAGCAATTATAAATTACCATCTAATAATAATAATAAAATATAATAAAAGGAGATTATTATGGGAGGAATTATTTTTTTAATTGTTTTAATCGTTTTTGTACTTATAATTGCATATAAATCAATTAAAGTCGTAAAACAATCAGAAGTTTATATTATTGAAAGATTAGGTAAATTTCATAAAGTAGCTGATGCTGGTCTTACAATTATATTTCCATTTGTAGATCATGTTCGTAGTGTTGTTAGCTTAAAACAACAAACAATGGATATACCACCACAAGGAGTTATCACTCAAGATAACGTTACAATTACAATTGATACAGTTGTGTTTTATCAAATAACTGATCCTGCAAAAGCAGTATATGAAATTCAATCATTAAAGAAAGGTATTGAATATTTAGCTATTACAACAATTCGTGATATTGTTGGTAAAATGACATTGGATGAAACATTTAGTTCAAGAGACTTAATAAATCAAAGATTAAGATCTATACTAGATGAAGCCACAGATAAATGGGGATGTAAAATAGATAGAGTTGAAATTAAAGATATTAACCCACCTGAAGATATTAGAGATGCAATGGAAAAACAAATGAATGCAGAAAGAAATAAAAGAGCTTTAATTCTTCAATCTGAAGGTGAAAGACAATCTGCAATTACACTTGCTGAAGGTCAAAAAGCTGCTGCAATATTACAAGCTGAAGCAGATAAAGAAGCAAGAATTAGAAGAGCTGCCGGTGAAGCTGAAGCTATTAGAAAAGTTGCCGAAGCTAAAGCAGAAGAAGTTAGAATGGTTTATGATGCAATAAAGAAAGCTGATCCAGATGAAAAACTTATTCAAATCAAATCACTTGAAGCCCTTGAAGAAGTTGCTAAAGGCGATGCTAACAAAGTATTCATTCCTTTTGAAGCAACAGCTGCATTAAGCGGATTAGGTGCTGCAACAGAGGTTATTAAAGATGGTGAGAAAAAAGCCGTAGATAAAAAATTAAAAGATGTTGCTAAAGATCAAAAATAGAAGTGCAAAGCACTTCTATTTTTTTGATTACATCTGTATTCTTAGGTTTTTTATAATTTTTTCTAGCGCATTTACTAAATAGTCGATATCTTCTTTAGTATTTTCCTTTCCTAACGTTATTCTTATGGTTCCTCTTGCAATACCTTCAGAAAGCCCTATTGCAGAAAGCACGTGAGAAGTCCTGATTTCGCCACTACTACATGCTGAACCAGCTGAAACACATATTCCTTTTTTATTCAATTCTCTAATAATATCTTTATTATTTGTAAATAAGAAAGATATGTTAATATTTCCAGATAATCTTTTTTCTAAATCACCATTTATTTGTATATATGGTATTATTTTTATTTTTCGTAAAAAATATTCTCTAAGGTCTAACAATCTTTTATTGTAATCTAATATTTCATTATTTGCAATTTCTATTGCTTTTCCCAATCCTACAATACCTGCAACATTCTCTGTACCAGCTCTTTTATCAAATTCTTGATGTCCACCATTTTGAATTGGAATAAATTTAACATTTTCATTTATATATAATGCTCCTACTCCCTTTGGCCCATAAAATTTATGTGCAGACATGGATAACGCATCTATTCCCATTTTTCTTACATCAATTTTTATATTACCTATTGCTTGAACAGCATCTGTATGAAATATTATATTATTTTGATGTGCTATTTTAGAAATTTCTTCTATTGGTTCTATTGTTCCTATTTCATTATTTGCCATCATAATAGATATTAATATTGTATCTTTATTTATTGCATTTTTTAACTCTTGTAAATCTATAAAACCATATTTATTAACACTTAAATAAGTTACTTTAAATCCTTCTTTCTCTAAACTTTTACAAGAATTTAATATTGCAGGATGTTCTATTACACTCGTAATTATATGATTACCTTTATTTCTATACGCTCTTGCTATTCCTTTTAAACTTAAATTATCACTTTCAGTTCCACAAGAGGTAAAATATATTTCTTCTGGTTTAGCATTTATTGCTCTGGCAACTTTTCCCCTTGCTATGTTTATTGCTTCCTTAGATTTTTTACCTAAATCATACAATGATGATGCATTACCATAATTTTCACAAAAATATGGTAACATTTCTTTTTTTACTTCTTCTGCAACTGCAGTTGTAGCTGCATGATCAAAATATCTTGTTTTCATATAACATTACCTCTCTATATAATATTATATGTTTATTATATTATAGTGTGTATTTTTAACCACAAAAAGCACTTTAAGAAAATTCTTAAAGTGCTTTTTTATGTATTATAGGAATGTCCCTAATCATTAATAGCTCATTCCACTATATAATTGTTGTAAATATGAATTATAATCAAATGGTGTTACTGTTTCTGGTTCTCCATAATCCACACCAAATGTATCTACTCTTACACTTTTTATTACAGGTGGATCAACTGGTGTACTTGCTTCTTCCCCATCTTCTGCCTTTTCTACTTTTGTTTCATTTAATTTATCTAATACATCCATACCTTCGATAACTTTACCAAATGCTGCA
Organism: uncultured Clostridia bacterium; assembly: GCA_944392175.1. Lineage (GTDB taxonomy): Bacteria > Bacillota > Clostridia > TANB77 > CAG-508 > Merdicola. The sequence continues at coordinate 31,218 of CALXVT010000008.1, read as the reverse complement.
TAATATCCATTTAAACTTGAATTATCTTCTGTCATAATGAAGAATTGTGATCCAGCTGAATTGTAACCTTCTTCATATAATCCTAATTGGCTATAATCAGATCTTGCCATAGATATTACACCTTTTTCGTGTCTTATAGTATTTTGGTTAAATCCATTTTGTACGAATTCACCTTTTATAGCATAGTTTTCAGTATCTGAACCTCCATCTTTTAAATCTGCCATTGTTGGAGATCCTGAACCAGTTCCATCTTTATCTCCACCTTGTACCATAAAGTCTTTAACTATTCTATGAAATGTTAATCCATCATAAAAACCTCTATTTGCTAATGTAATAAAGTTTTTAACTGTATTTGGTGCTTGGCCTGGATATAGTTCAATTTTCATAGTTCCTAATCCTTCTATTTCCATTGTAGCTATAGGATTTGATATATTAACTGTTTGTTTTTGATAAATAGTATATGATACCAATCCTATTAAAACAATTACTAATATAATTGCTATTATCATAATTATTCTTTTTGCTTTCATTTGTTTTCCTCCTCTTAAATTAATGCATTATCAAAGATAAATTGTTCTTGCATTCTTTTTAGTGATTGTTTGATGGTTTTAGCTCTTACTTCACCAATACCTTCTACTTCATCTAATTGTGGTATATCTGCAGATAAAATATGTTGAAAAGACTTAAATGATTTTACCAAATTATCTACAATATTACTAGGAACTTTAGGAATTTTATTTAATATTCTATATCCTCTAGTATATACACCTACTTCATCATAATTTTCAAAATCTTCATAACCTAATATTTTAGCTACTGAAGATGGTTTTAATAATTCCTCATAAGGTAAATTAATTATTTCCTCTAATACCTCTTCTTCATTTTTTTCTTTTTGTTTACCATTATAATCTTTAATGATTAGTAATTCTTCTTTTTCCAATCCTCCAACTAGTTCCTCTAGTTGCATACTTATTAGTCTTCCTTCATCACCTAATTCTGAAATTCCTCTTTTTACTTCATCTACAATTTTCATAACCATTTCAGCTCTTTGTATGCATGTTATAACATTATCTAAAGTTACTATATCATTAAATTCGTATTCATTTAATACTTTTAATTTACTATCAAATACTTTTTTATATCTTTCTAGTGTTTGTATTGCTTGATCCGTTCTATTTAATACAGTAGAAGATTCCCTCATTGTATAACGTAAATCTCCTTTAAATACTGTTATTATATTTCTTCTTTGTGAAATACTTACTACTAATGCTCCAGTTTGTTTTGCAGTACGCTCAGCAGTTCTGTGTCTTGTTCCTGTTTCTAATGTTGAAATTTCTGGTGAAGGAATTAATTGTGCATTTGCATATAAGATTTTTTTCAAATCTGAGCTTAATATTATAGCTCCATCCATTTTGGCTAATTCGTATAATTTAGATGGAGTGTAATCTTCATCTATGAAAAAACCTCCATCAACAATATCTAAAACCTCTTTACTATCTGAAAAAACTAGTAGTGCACCCGTTTTTGCTTTTAATATATTATCTAAACCATCTCTTATTAATGTGCCTGGTGCTATTAATTTTAATATATCTGTAATTTCGTCTTTCTTGCTGATTCTCAAGTTCAACCAACCCTTTCTAGCTTACAATATATTAATGGTTATTTTAAACCTATTGCCTTCATAGCTTCATTAATATTTTTCACACCAATTATATCCAATTTATATGTTTCTTTCAATAGTTTTTTGTTATTTTCTGGGATTATACACTTCTTAAAACCTAATTTTTCTGCTTCTTTTATCCTTTTTTCTATCATATTTATTGTTCTTACTTCTCCTGTAAGTCCAACCTCTCCCATTGCTATTATCCCTTTAGGAATACTTACATTCTTATAACTTGATGCAGTGGCTAAAATAATTCCTAAATCTAGTGCAGGTTCGTTTACTTTCATTCCTCCTACAACATTTAAATACACATCTTGATTTCCAAGACCAAGTCCAGCCCTTTTTTCCATAACTGCTACTAATAACGTTAATCTATTATAGTCTATTCCGTTTGCAGTTCTTCTTGGGAGACCAAATACACTTTGTGTAACTAGTGCTTGTAACTCTACCAAAAGAGGTCTTGTACCTTCTATTGTTGCAACAACAATAGAGCCTGACGGATTATCGTCTCTTTCTGATATAAGAATTGAAGATGGATTAGTAATTTCTACCATTCCCTCTTCTTGCATTTCAAACATTCCAATTTCATTTGTAGAACCAAATCTATTTTTTACACTTCTTACAATTCTATATGAAAAATATCTTTCACCTTCTATGTATAAAACTGTGTCTACCATATGTTCTAAAACTCTTGGTCCTGCTATATTTCCATCTTTTGTAACATGTCCTATAATTATAGTTGTTATTTGCCTTGATTTACAAATCTTCATTATTCTGGCTGTAATTTCTCTTACTTGACTTACACTTCCTGGCGCTGAAGAAATCTCATCAGAATACATTGTTTGCATAGAATCTATTATGACTAATTTTGGCATAATAGATTCTATTTGTTCATCAATTATATCTATATCAGTTTCACCTAAAAATAATATATCTTCATTTTGAATGTTTAATCTATCTGCTCTTAATTTTATTTGCTCTGCTGACTCTTCTCCAGATACATAAAGTACTTTTCCTTCTCCTTTAATTTTATTACATATTTGTAATATTAAAGTTGATTTTCCTATTCCAGGTTCTCCTCCGACTAATACAAGTGATCCTTTTACTAGTCCACCTCCAAGTACTCTATCTAATTCTTGATATCCTGTAGAAGTTCTTTTTGCATCTTTACCAACAAAAGTATTTAGTGGCTTTGGTACTTGTTCAACTTTTTTCTCTTTTTTTCCGCCTTCTGTTTTTGTTGATATTTTTTCTTCAAAAAATGTATTCCATGAATTACATGCAGGGCATTTTCCCATCCATTTTGCAGATTCATATCCACATTCATTACATACAAATACTGTTTTTGCTTTCATTTAAGTCCCTCTTTATATTAATTCTTCTAATCCTAATGCTAATATAAACATCGCATGTGACCATCCTAATCCTATTACCCATTTAGCTTCCATTTTGTCATTATCTACTTGTTCAGCAAGAAAGCCTAAATCTGTAGCTGTATTTATAACAAAATTAAAGCATTCATTTGCTTCTTCTTCTTGTCCAACTATTTTATAATATATATACATCCATAGTGTAGCTATTGGCCAAGGATTTTTTCCTCCCATATAGCTATCATGTTCAAATCTTAAAATCCCGCCTGTATATGTTCTTAATGTTAAATTTATTTTTTGAATAGTATTTTTTACTATTGGATCATTTGGATCAAATACTTTAAATGGTGTAACAGCTCCTAATATGCTTATATCCATACAATTATCATTTGTATTTCTTTTTAATATATTTTGATTTTTATCAACTAAATTATTTAAAATATATTCTTTTATTTCATTTTTATATTGTGAAAGTTCTTCATAATCATCTGGTAATTTAAATTTTTTATTGTCTTTTTGAAGTTCTAAGTAAATTTTTTCCATAGAATCAAATGCAGAATATATAGCAGATAATGAATATAAATGAATTCCTTCATTCATTTCCCATAAATCATAACTTACATGTTTATATATTCTTTTTCTATTTAAATAACTATATTTATCTTCTATTTCTTCTACTTCATCTGCATCTCTTCCCATTAAATGATCCATATATCTTTTTAAGAATTCTGTAGCATTTTCACACATATCTAAATTGTTTTTTAATAGGTCCATATCTCTTTCTTTTTTTCTAAATTCTTTAATTTTAAAATGTTGATACATACCAGTTAAAACACTTGCTGTTTCATCTATTTGATATCCCCAACATGGAGCTAATCTTCCATCTGTGTAAAAACGTTGTTCCCACATTCCATTCTTACTTTGTGTTTTTCTTAAAAAGATATTATAAAATTTATCTGATTCATTATACATTCCAATCATATCCAATGCTTGTGAAATAGTTACAGCATCTCTTGGCCAGCAATAATTGTATCTTCCGCACATATCTTTTTCTTCATCTACTTCTAATGCTGCACTTACTCCTCCTGTCTTTTCATTTATTAATAATGGATATAAAAGAATTGTTCTTTTTAAAATCTTCTTTATTTTTGCGTTATTGTTTTCTCCAAAATCCTTTATTTTTAAAACTTCATGTTTTTTTACATATCTTCTCCAATAATCTCTTGTTTCTTTTAATAATTTAAGAGTATCAAATTTCTTTATTTTATCTATTTCTTTATTTAAGTCATAAAGAACATCTACTTTATAGTTTTTATTTATATAAATATAAATATTAAAACTTTTTGTTTCTCCTGGTTTTAATACTCCAATATCATAAGAAACAGCTGAATGATCTGACATTCCAATATAGTCCTTATCTTGTAAAATTCCATATGCAATATTATTATCTACATTATTTAATTGATACTCATGTATTGGCAAATTAGAAAATGTAGCCATTGCAAAATCATGACTATATTGAAGCATAGCATTATTGCAAACTCTTGAACTTATCATATTATTTAAATTAGAAAATAATTTTGAGTTAATTAGATATTTAACATCTAAATCTATTTTATTATTATTTGTAAACTCATATCTTCTAATTAATACTTCTTCATCCATTGGTACAAAATCTTGTTGTAAAATTTTAAGATTAAAATAAGTATTATCTATTTCTGTATTTAATATATTTGTATCTTCTATATAATATTGTTTATATGAATTGTTAATATCATTCTCCAATTTAATAAGCATAGAATCATTTATTTTTACACCTGTTTCATAAAAATCTATAAATTGTCTATAATCTACTGTTGGATATGATAATCTTAATAACTCTCCATGTTTTGAGATGCTTGCAATCATTCTTCTATTCCCTATAATTGCATCATTAAAATATTTCTTTTTCATTTGTGTTCTCCTTTATTTCTTTACAATTCTTGTAATTTGATTTTGTAAATCGCGTATCTTAGCTGCTAAACTATCTAACTCTGAATTTTGTATTGTATTTTCTGTAGAATCTTCTTTAATTAAGTCTTGCATATTATCAATCTTTTCTTTCAAGCCATTTAACCTATCGATAATTGCAACTCTTGTAAATTTATTGCTTTCTTTTGTATCTCTTCTATATTTACCTACTAAACTTACTCTTTCATCTGTTATTTCATATGTTTCACCAAATGAAGGAATTGTTACTGGTAAATTAGTTGTTTCTATTATTTTATTTTTTAATACATCTTGACTTTCTGGCTCTCCATGAATTAAGAATATATGTTTTGGCTTTTTAATAAAAGAATATATAAAATTCAAAAGTCCTTCTTGATCTGCATGTCCTGAATATCCTTCTATATATTCTATTTGTGCATTAACAGCCATTTCTTCACCAAATATTTTTACTTTTTTTGCTCCATTTACTATACTATATCCCAAAGTTCCTGGTGCTTGATATCCAACAAATAAAATTGTGTTTAGAGGATTCCATATATTGTGTTTTAAATGATGTTTTATTCTTCCCACATCACACATACCACTTGCAGAAATTATAATGCATGATTCATCACTTTCATTTAGTGCTTTTGATTCTTCTACTGTACGTGTAAATTTAAGTCCTGGGAATTCCAAAGGATTATTTCCTTCTGAAATATATTTTTGAGTTTCTTCATCAAATAAATCCATATTATCCTCGAAAACTTCTGTTGCAGAAATTGCAAGTGGACTATCTACATATACTGGAACTTTCATTAATTCTTCATATTTCTTTCTAAAATCCTCGTCATCTCTTTTATCTTTTAATTTGTTAATCTCAAATAATATCTCTTGAGTCCTTCCAACTGCAAATGATGGTATTACAACTGTTCCTCCTCTTTCCAATGTTTCTGAAACTATATCTAGGAACATTTCTGCTTTGTCATCATTTCTCATATGAAGTCTACTTCCATATGTAGATTCCATTATCAAATAATCTGTATCTTCTATCATTGTTGGTTCACTTAATAATGGAATATCATTATTTCCTAAATCTCCGGAAAATACTATTTTTTCTTCTTTTCCATTTTCATTAATCCATACTTCAATACTTGCAGAACCTAACATATGTCCAGCATCATTAAATCTTACATGTATATTTTCATCTATTTCTATTACTTCATCATATTTAACTGCTCTGAATAATTCTAAAGATCTTGCTGCTTCTTCTGCAGTATACAATGGTTCCAAAGGTTCTTCACCTTTACGTTTTCTTTTTTTATTAGTCCATTCAATTTCCATTTCTTGAATGTGTCCACTATCTGGAAGCATTATGGAACATAAATCACATGTAGCTTTTGTTGCTATTATATTTTTTCTAAAACCTTCTTTATACAATTTTGGAATCCTTCCAGAATGATCTATATGTGCATGTGTTAATAGCATAAAATCTATGCTATTTATGTCATATTCAAATGGTTCTTGGTTTTCTAATTCTTCTGTTGCCTTACCTTGGAATAATCCACAATCAACTAAGAATTTTTTTCCAGCTCCTTCTACTAAGAAATTTGAACCTGTTACAGTTTTAGTAGCTCCTAAAAAAGTTATTTTCATTAGTATCCTCCTATTTTAAGAAAAAATTTTTATTTTCTTATTTTCTTTAATTTTGTATTTTCCTATGTCTGGTGGGAAAATAATTTTAATTGCTGTTTCTTCATTATTTCCTTCTAAATAGTTAATTATTACTCCATTATCTATTTTTTGAAAAAATACTTCTGCATTTTCTAAATTTATAATTCTTAGTGTAAACATATTTTTTAATACTTCTAAATTTATATATTCATTATTGTTTACTACATTTATAATTTTGCCATTTAAAGCTTTGTTTATTAAAAATGTTCTTACTTCATCTATATCTTTTGCTAATAAATCTTCATCTTTTATCTGTGTTTCTTCATCTATAGGAATCATGTTATAATATCTGAACTCATACATTAGTTCTATTATTTCTCTTCTTCCCTCTAGTTTTTCTATTAATATTTTATAATCTTTTAAAAATAGCTTTTCTAAACGTATTATTTCATCTTCTAAGCTAGAATTATTAATAATTATTTCATCATAATTTATTAATTGTACTTCTTTAGTTCTTTTAACTTTTTTTACAAATCTACTTGGATCAATTGCTTTATTGTATTCTTTTATTTGTTTTATGCAATTCTCTCTATCTTTTATTAACACTTTTCTTAAATCTTCTATATTATCTAAATCTGTACCAATCTTTTTTCTTCTTGTTAATTCTCTTTTCAAATTTGTTGTATTATTAATATATTTATCTAATCTTTCAACTTCTTTTAAACATTTTCTCTTTTTTCTAGAAATTTCATCTAATTGTTTTAATATACTCTTATTATCTGGTTCTTCTTCCTTTTTTGGTAAATCTTCTGGGAATCTTGTTAAATATACTACTAATATTGTTTTTAAAAATTGATGTATTAATTCTTTAGCTTTTTCGTCATCAAGTCTTCTTGCTAATTCCTTTTGTAGGTCTTGCAAATAGTCTTTGTTTTTATCATCATTATTAATCCATGCTTCTATTAGATCATTTCCAGCTATTATTCTTAAGTTTTGAAATATTAGATTTGAATATATATCTTCAAATTCTACTGGTGATATATACCAAGAATATCCATTAAAATCTCTTATTATTTCCGCTTTGTTTGAAGAATTACCTCTACTTAATACGTATGTTATAGCTTTTTTTAATACTCCATATTTATCACATACCATATTAGGATTATATTCTAAACTATATAATCCTTGTAATATTAATCTTTCATTTGGTAAAACTTCTAAAGATTTTTCTTTAATATTAGATATATAATGTTCTTTAACCGCTTTTAATTCTGTACTTCTTGCACTATCTGGCTTTATTACATTTAATGTATCACATTTTTTATCTATAATATTTATTAAATCTGTTATAATCTTTTGTTTCTCTGATACATCTCTTTTTATATTTTTGTAATCCTCATATCCTGTTTCCATTTTATATAATATACTTAAAACTAAATTTTTTGCCGTACTAGGATATTCTTTTGTTTCTAAAACTTTTTCTAGTAATTGATTATAATCTTTAAATTTTAGCTTTGAAAAAATTTTTTTCTTTGGCATTTTTATCCACCTTTCTAACTATTTTCATCTGCTGAAGATTCTGACATTTTTAGTTCTGCTAATCTTTCCTTAGTTATTAAAACTTCTCTTGGTTTACTTCCTTGATATCCTGATATTATTCCTCTTTCTTCCATTTGATCAATAATTCTTCCAGCTCTTGCATATCCTACTTTAAATCTTCTTTGAATAAAAGAAGTAGATGCTTGCCCTGTTTCCACAACTGTATCTATTGCATCCATTAATAATGGATCTGTATCTGAATCAGCTTCTGTTTGATCAATCTCTTTATCTGAACTATTTGATTTTTCTATACTTTCTATAATATCTTCATTGTATTTTGCTTCTCCACCATTGAATTTTAAGAAGTCTACTATTTTTTCTACTTCACTGTCTGATACAAATGAGCCTTGAACTCTTGTAGGTTTTGATGCTCCTGAAGGATAAAATAACATATCACCTTTTCCTAAAAGTTTTTCTGCTCCTACTGTATCTAATATTGTTCTTGAATCCACTTGTGAAGAAACTGCAAATGCAATTCTTGAAGGAATATTTGCTTTAATTATACCTGTAATTACATCAACAGAAGGTCTTTGTGTTGCAATAACTAAATGCATTCCTGCAGCTCTAGCCATTTGAGCTAATCTACATATTGCATCTTCTACATCTTTTGCAGCAACCATCATTAAATCTGCAAGCTCATCTATAATTATTACTATTTGTGGAAGTTTTCCAGTTCCACCTTCTTTTTCTATTGCAGCATTATAACCTTTTATATCTCTTACACCTTTATTTGCAAAAAGACTATATCTATTTACCATTTCTTGAACTGCCCATGCTAAAGCACCTGCAGCTTTCTTTGGATCTGTTACAACTGGTATTAATAAATGTGGTATTCCATTATATACAGAAAGTTCTACAACTTTTGGATCTACCATTAATAACTTAACTTCATTTGGTTTTGCCTTATACAAAATACTTGTAATTAATGTATTAATACAAACACTCTTACCTGATCCTGTACTTCCTGCAATTAATACATGTGGCATTTTTGCTACATCTGCAATAACTGCTTCTCCTCCAACATTTTTACCTAAAGCTAAAGCTAATTTTGATTTATGATTAATAAATTCTTCTGTTTCTATAATATCTCTTAAATGTACTACTTCATTTTCTTTATTTGGTATTTCTATTCCTACTGCTTGCTTTCCTGGAATTGGTGCTTCTATTCTTATACTTTCTGCTGCTAAACTTAATGCAATATCATCTGCTAAATTTGCAATTTTACTTACTCTAACACCTTCTGCAGGTTTAACTTCATATCTTGTTATAGCTGGCCCCACAGAAACATTTTCTACTTTTGCAGACACACCAAAACTATATAAAGTTTTTTGTAATTTTGTTGCAGTATCTGTTAAAGCTTTTTTTCCACCTTTAAATACTCTTCCTTGGCCTTCACTTAATAATTCTATTGGTGGAAATTCATAATTTTCTTCTTCCTCTGTTAGTCCATGCTCTAAAACTAATACTTCTCTTGTTTTTTCTTCTTTCTTTTCTTGTTCTTGTTTAAATAAATTTGCCTCTATTTGATCTGGTTTAGGTTCTTCTTTTAATACTGCATCAACTTCATTTTTTGTACTTCCAAATAATTTTTTCTTTTTAGGAGCTGTCTCATTTAAATTAATTGTAATTTGATCTTCCATTGGAATTTCTTCTTGTTCTTTTTCGTTTTTCTTTTTCTTCTTTTTGTCTTTTTTCTCTATAATAAGTTCTTTATCATCTGTTTTGTCTGCCTCATCAATTTCTTCATCATCGTCATCTTCTTCATATTCTCTACGCTCTTTAGCTCTTTCTATCATATTATTAATTATTTCCGCAGGTTTTATTTCAAATAAATTAATTAAATTAATAATTGCTATTCCTATTAATAATATTACACTTCCCAATGTTCCTAAAAACTTGCATAGTGGTAATGCTATCATTGCTCCTATTGCTCCACCACCTACATTGGTTGTTCCTAACTCATAAGATTCTTCTAAAAATTCAGAAAATTCCATATCTTCTGATAATGTTCCATTTGATATAAGAAAAATAGTCATAGCTGCTGTTATACATAGTATAAAAATTACATAATTTATTATTTTTTTACTTAGATAATCTTTGTCATCTGTTGCTATTTTTATCGCTATAGCAAATGTTCCAATTGGTAGAATATATTTAATAAATCCCATTATTCCACCAAGTGTTGGGCTTAAATGTTCTCCCATCCAACCAGATTTTGTATATATTAAAACACATAGTAGTAAACTTACTATTATCATTACTACTACAATTAAATTTTTATCAACATTATTTTTCTTCTTTCTTCCTCTATTATTAGTACTTCCCTTTGGTCTTCCTACTGATTTTTTTGTAGATGTTTTTGCTCTTCTAGCTTGTGCCATTTTTTACCTCCAATATATGTTAATCCTCTTTTGTGAGAAATTTTCTAATTTTAATTTTTACGTTTATATTGTATCATATAATTTTTTTATTGCATAGAAAAAATCGTCAGATTTTTCCAGAGCAATAAGGTCTAATTTTCCTATTATTATTCAATTTCAAAACCAATTTTTCTTTGAATATTTTTTACTTAAAAAAGAAAAAAATCAGATGTCGTTTGTAAATAAACCGACCTCTGACTTCCAATTATTTTAATTCTTTTCTATTACTTTGAATAACTTTTAAAGCATCTTCCAATGCTGTTTGAATACTTCCCAATACATTGTCAGCATATTCTTTTGTTCCTTGAGATATTTCTCTTGACATTTCGTTTGCTGTTTCAATTATTTGCGCTCTTTGTTCATAAGCTTTTTTAGTAATTTCATGTTCATCTATCATAGATATAATTCTTGTTTCAGCTTCTTTAACAATATCATTTGCTTCCTTTTGAGCTTCAGATAAAATTCTTTGTCTTTCTTCTTTTACCCATTTAGCTTGTTTTAGTTCATCTGGAAGTTTTAATCTTATTTCTTTTATAATTTCTAAAATTGCTTCTTTATCTACTACTACTTTATCTGTAAATGGAACTTTTTTACCTTGTTCTAGCATTTCTTCCAAAGTTTCTAGTAATGTGAAAATTTCCATTTTCCTACCCCTTTCGCATAAATATTAATTTTGCCCTTCCATATTTTCGAATATCATATATTTCTATTTTTATATTTTCTAGTTCTTTAATAACTCTTTCTTCTTGATCTGTTTCTGCTATAATAATTCCATCATCATTTAGTAATTTTTTTTCTATAATTAATTCTGTACTTTTACTTATAAAATTAGTTTCATATGGTGGATCTAAAAAGACCAAATCATATTTATCATTAGAGGTTTCTAAAAATTTTCTATAATTCATAAAAGCAATTTTAACTTTATTTTCTACATGCATTTTTTGTACATTCTTATTTATAATTTCAATTGCTTTCTTTTCTTTTTCGCATAAAAATGCTTTTTTAGCTCCACGGCTTATAAATTCTAATCCAATAGCTCCACTTCCTGCAAACAAATCTAGTACAATTTTATCCCTTATATTATTTTGTAAAATATTGAACATTGATTCTTTTACTCGATCTAGAGTTGGACGTGTATTTAGCCCTTCTAATGTATATAATTTTGTTCCCCTTGAATTTCCGCCTATAATTCTCATTTTTACCTCTTATACCATATATTTTATTAAATAATAATAATATGTCAATATTCTTAATAGAAATGTAACATACATTTAATAGATTTGTAATAAAGACAAATAAAGACAAATTCTGCACTTAAAGTGCAAAACTTGTCTTTGGTTTTAATGTTTATTATTCGTCTTCTTCTTTATTTATATCTTTTAATAATTCTAATTGTGAAATTAATAAAGCTTCCATTTTTGCTTTATATACATCAAATTGTTTTTTAAGATCATCTAATTCTTTTTTCTTCATATTTATTTCTTGAACTAATGAATCAGCTTCTTTTTGTGCATTTCCTTTTGCATCTTTAACAATTTGTTCTGCTTGTTGTCTTGCAACACTTTTTACTTCTTCAGCTGTTGATTGAGCCATGACTAATGTACTTTGTAATGTTTCTTCTATATTTTTATAATGTGCTAAACTTTGTGTTAATTCATCTATTTTCTTTTTAGCTTCTGTACTTTCTTTATAAGCTTTTCCATAATCTGCTGTTAATTCATCTAAGAAATCATCAACCTCTTCTACACTATATCCATTTATCCTTTGTTTTGAGAATTTCTTGTTTTCGATATCTAATGGTGTCAACATTTTTCCGTCCTCCTTATTACAATTTAAAAGCTTTGTTTTTTAGTAAAACAAGCTTGACAATAAAAGCACGACACTACGTGCTTTTATTTAATTTTTTGTATTATTTTTTAGCCAAGATACAGATGATAATTTATTTGATATTTCTTCTCTTGCCATTTCGTTTGTAATTTCATAATTATATGGTGCTATTAAGAATATAGAATTTGAAACTTTTTGTATATGTCCATCTAATGCAAAAACTCCACCACTAATAAAGTCAACTATTCTTCTAGCAACATCTTTGTTGACATATTCTAAGTTTACTATTACTGATTTTTTATCTTTTAAAAATTCACATATTTCTTGTGATTGATCAAATGTTGTAGGTTGTGAAATAACCATTTTTATTTGTTGAGTTTGTGGCATATTTACCACTTTTCTTTTTCCAAATAATTTTCTATCTTCTATTTCTTCGTTATCATCTTCGTAATCATTATCATAATCATTGTAATCTTTTTCTTCTATTTCTTCTTCATTTCTTTCTGTATCCATTCCAAATAGATCCCAAACTTTGTTCATTATAGCTCCTGCCATTAAAAAAACCTCCTAATATTTCTCCTTTGTTGTGTTGCATATAGTATCTAACTTTTTTACAATGTTGTCAATAGTTTTTATTGTTTGTAATTTAATCTTAATATTATTGTAATATAAATGTAACATTTTACATTTTAATTTGCAACAGCTTGTATTTCATCATATAAATTTATCTTTGTACTTACTCCTAAGCTTGATGAGCTAACTCCCATTTCTTTTAATTCATCAGAATCATAATTATCAATTATTGAATATGTATCGCTCTCTTTTTTTACTTTAACTAAAACTTTGTCCAGATATCCTGCTCTATTTCTTATTACATATGCCAAATCATTTTCTTTTATAATTGCTGTATTAGGAACTTTAAATCCTGAATATTGCCAGAATATTATATCAAATGAAATTTTTCTATTATCAATTAATTTTTCTACATCTTTGGTGATTTTAAACACAACTAATACATCATCATCTGTTTGCTCCTGTATGTAATATACATTTGCAGGTATTTCATCACCATTTGATAAACGTAAATCTAAGTCATCATCTTGTTCTATTCCATTTGTTTTATCTTTTTTAATTATTGTAGCAATATAGCACACATAATTATTTACTACTTTCCCTGATTCAGTATTTGTTGCAATAGCTTGTCCTGTTTTTAAATTTAGGCCATCAAAAAATGATCTGTTATAACTGCTAAAATCATCTGGAGTCAAAACATCTTCTAATCCATCAACTTTATATGAAACTACTCCACTCATTGGAGCTTTTACATATTCGCTTCCAGAGTTTAATTTTTCTTCATATTTTTTTCTTTCTTGTATTAATTTATTTAGATATGAACCTGACTTACTGTTTTCTCCAATAATCTCTGTTTTCTTTTTTATATAATCTTGTATTTCTTTTTTATATTCTGCAATTTTTTGAGAATCATTCATTTTGGATAATTCATTAAGTCGAATTTCTATTTCTTTATCTAATAGTTTTATATCACTCAAGAAAGGCCCTGTAGTATCATTTTTTTGTGCTTCATCAATTTTTTCATCCAAATCTGCTATTTTTTCTATTAAGTCTTCTTCTCCTTTTGTATAATATCTAAAAATATTTTCATCCTTTGCACATTTTTCGCCTTCTGATTTAATTTGTACCATACCATTTTTGTAATTATTTCCCTGCACTTTTTCTTCTTGCCTTATAATATATCCTTCTACACGTTCTTCTTGTGATATTGAACCTTGCTCAATTAAAAATATGTCTGTAGGATTTGTTGCAAGTTGCCAAATTCCATATATTGCATAGACAACAACAGCAATTGTAAGAATAGCAATAATTACAATTTTGGCTTTATTGGGTTTAATCACTTTTCCTTTGTCTTTTATCTTTTTTTCCAATTTGTTTCCTCCAAGATAATTTCAATATTTTTTCTTACTCCATCTTCAGCATTTAACCAAATTATATTTGGTATGGCTTTAAACCATGTAATTTGTCTTTTGGCATACCTTCTACTTTCTTGCTTTATCTTTTCTATCATTTCTTCATATGAAAGTTTATTTTGTAAATATTCAACTACTTCTTTATATCCAAGGCCTTGCATTGCTGTTGGAAATTTTTCATATTTTTCTTTAATACTTTCTACCTCTTTTATAAGACCTTGTTCTATCATTTTATCTACTCTTAAATTTATTCTTTCATATAATTTTTGTCTTTCATAGTTTATTGCAAATACTTTGTAATTATATTTACTTGGAATCATTCTAGATTCTTTTTCTAGCATTGTTTTAGTTTTACCTGTTTGATGGTATATTTCTAAAATTCTTAATATTCTTTTTTTATCATTAATACTTATTTTCTTAACAGCTTCTTCATCTATTTTTTTTGCTTCATCATATAATGTTTCTAAGCCTTCTTCGTCAGCTCTTTTTTCTAAAGATTCTCTATATTCTTTATCAAACTCTAGCTCTGGATAATTAATATTATAAATCAAACTATTTACGTATAGTCCAGTTCCTCCAACAATTATTGGATTATATCCATTATTTATTATTTCTTCTATTGCATTTTCAGCATCTCTTTTAAAATCTGCAACAGAATATCTTGTATCAGGAGAAACAAAATCTATCATATAATGCTTTATTCCTTGCATTTCTTCTTTTGTAACTTTCGCAGTTCCGATATTCATTTCTTTATATATTTGCATAGAATCTGCAGATACAATCTGTCCATTAATCTGTTTAGCAAGTTCTACTGACAATGCTGTTTTTCCAGATGCTGTTGGACCTCCTATTACAATTATGTCTTTTTTATTTTCTGTTTGATTCATTTTATCTCCTTTACTAGATCTTCAAAAATTATTTTCTTTCAAATTTTCTTTCGATTTCATATTTAGACATTTTTATTACTGTTGGTCTTCCGTGTGGGCATGTAAATGGATTAGTTAATTTTAATAATTCATCCATTAAGCTTTCCACTTCTTCTTTTGTAAGAACCATATGTGCCTTTACTGCTGATTTGCATGCAATTGTTGCTAAAAATTTATTTTCTTTTTCTTGTTTTGCAGTTCTTGCAACAGAATTTATTTCGTCCAATGTTTCTAGGAATAATTCTCTTGTATCTAAGTCTATACATATACTAGGAGTTCCAGAAATTTTAACTGTATTTTCTCCAAATTCTTCTATTATAAATCCTGCTTTTCTAAATAAATCCATATTTTCTCTTGCTATATCCATTTCTTTATGTGTTAATGTGATAATATCTGGTAAAAGCATTAATTGTGAATCTTTTGATTCATCTGAATAGTAATTCTTTTTTACTTTTTCGAACATTATTCTTTCATGAGCTGCATGTTGATCCATTATATACATCTCATCATTCATTTCAAAAATAATGTATGTATTAAATACTATTCCTATAAATTTATATTGTGGTTTATATTTATAATCCTCTTCTACATTATCAAATAAATTTGTATTTTCTACTTCATTTGGTTGTAATAAATCTGAACTGTCTTCTATTTCATTTTCATCTTTTTCTTCTGTTTCTGGTTTTGGTGGCTTTGTTCCAAATATTTTAAAATACATTTCATCAAAAGATGTTTTTGGTTTTTCTTTTATATTTTCATTTGCTATATTTTCTATTTGTTTATCTATTTCTTCACTTGCTTTTTCTAATTCTTTAACACTTAATTTTGGCTCTTCTACTTTGGTTTCTGTTTTTTCTATTACAGATTCTGGCTTAACATCTTGAATATTTAAATTAGTAGACCCATCTTTTTCTGTCTTATCAATATCTTTTACTGAATTTAAAAGTTTATTTTCTTCTTCTGATTTAACTTTTAATTCTTCTTTACTTTTTTCTAAATCATCCTTAATTTTTTTCTGTAATTCTAATAAACTATTAAATCTTGTTTTTTGTAATTCTTGTGTAGTAGATGCCCTATTTCCAAACAAAGAAGTATTTATTGTAGGATTTGTATATCCTTCTTCAGCTTTATCAGAACTTTTTATTAAGTCATTTTTTAGTAATGTATCATTTACTGCATGATATACTGATTTAAAAATTTTTGATTCATCTGCAAATCTTACTTCTAGTTTAGCTGGATGAACATTTACATCAACCTTTGCTGGATCCATTTCTATATTTAATATTGAAAATGCATATTTTCCTATTGTAAGCAAGCCCTTAAAAGCTTTTTCTATTGCTCCTGATAATGTTTTATCTTTTACATATCTATTGTTTACAAAAAATAATTGATTTGATCTATTTGATCTTGCAATTTCTGGTTTACCAATAACTCCAGTTATATGAATATCTTCATATGTATAATCTACTTGTAGAATATTTTCTGCAATATTTTTTCCATATATTCCATATATAACAGCTTGTAAATCACCATTTCCATTTGTTTGGATAATTACTTTTCCAGAACTTATTAATTTAAATGCAATATTTGGATTTACTAATGCAAGTCTTGATATTGCATCCTCTATATAACCTGATTCTGTAAAATCTTTTTTCAAGAACTTATATCTTACTGGTGTATTAAAAAATAAATTTTTAACTGTTATAGATGTTCCTGTTTTACATCCTATCTCCTCGTGTTCTAATATTTTTCCAGCTTCAACAACTACTCTTGTTCCAATATCATCCTCTGCAGTTTTTGTTACTAATTCTACATTTGCTACTGCAGCAATACTTGCTAAAGCCTCACCTCTAAATCCCATAGAATGTATTGTTTCTATATCACTAGCTTGTCTTATTTTACTTGTTGCATGTCTTTCAAAAGCAATTTCTGTATCGTCTTTTGCAATTCCTTTTCCATTATCTGTTATACGAATGAAAGATATTCCTCCATTTTTTATTTCTACTGTTATTGATGTTGCTCCTGCATCTATTGAATTTTCTACCATTTCTTTTACTACAGATGCTGGTCTTTCGATAACTTCTCCGGCTGCTATTTTATTAATTGTTAATTCATCTAATAAAACTATATTTCCCATAACTTATCTCCTTTTTCTTTATACACTACCATTCTGCCAGAAATTATATCATTATTTTTTTAGTAACACAATAGATAAGTTTTGAATAAGATATATCATACTAAGAAGAAATACTTAGGCTTTAAAGAAAAGGGAGGTAATTATTATGTGTTGTAATAATAATGATTTATTATGGTTCATCATTCTTTTCTTATTACTTTTCTGCGGATGCGGAAATGGTAGAAATGCTGGATGTGGATGTGACACACCATGTGATCCTTGCGGATGTTAGTTAGTTCATTTTGCAAATAAGTGAGCATAATTTAACTTTTTGTTAGGTTGTAATACTTAATTTTCGAAAGGAGGGATTACTATGCCAGAAAATAGAGGTTGTGGATGTGGATTCGGTTTTGGTGATGATTGCTGCACATGGATAATATTATTGATTATAATATTCTGTTGCTGTGGTGGAAATAGAAGAAGCGGATGTTGCTAGTGATTTTTGGAATTTTAGGAATTTACCTAAAACTTAAAAATGCTTGGTAATAATTATACCAAGCGTTTCTTATTGTATAGGAAAAATCGCTAGATTTTTACGTATACAACAAGGTTAAGTTTCCTATGCCTGTGCGATTGCGAAGCAATCTGTACATATGGCGAAACCACTTTTCTTATTGTATAGGAAACAAATAAATAGGGATTTTAGGACCGTCCCCAAATCCCTATTATTCTTTTTTAATACATTCCGCCCATGTCTTGCATTCCTGCGTTTGCTCCGCCACCGCAGTTGCATTTTTCTTCTTTTTTGTCTGCTACTAGGCTTTCTGTTGTTAATATCATAGAAGCAATACTTTCTGCATTTTGTAAAGCACTTCTTGTAACTTTAGTTGGATCAACTACACCTGCTTTTTTCATATCTTCATATTTTTCAGATCTTGCATTAAATCCGACACCTTTAGCTGATTTCTTAACTTCTTCTACTATAACTGCTGGTTCTAATCCTGCATTTCTAGCAATTTGTTTTGTTGGTTCTTCTAATGCTTTAAGAACTATTGAAGCTCCTAATTTTTCGTCTCCTTCTAATGTATCAACAAATTTGCTAACTTCTGGAATAATATCTACATATGTTGTTCCACCACCTGCAACAATACCTTCTTCAACTGCTGCTTTAGTTGCAGATAAAGCATCTTCAATTCTTAATTTTTTATCTTTCATTTCTATTTCTGTTGCAGCTCCAACTTCTATTACAGCTACACCTCCAGCAATTTTAGCTAATCTTTCTTGTAATTTTTCTCTATCAAAATCGCTCTTTTCTTCATTTATTTGAGCCTTTAATTGTCCAACTCTATCAGCTATTTGTTGTTTGTCTCCCATTCCATCAACAATTATTGTATTTTCTTTTTGAACTTTAACTTGTTTTGCTCTTCCTAATTGATCAATTCTTGTATCTTTAAGTTCTAATCCTAAATCACCTGTTATAACTTCTCCACCTGTTAATATAGCTATATCTTGTAACATTTCTTTTCTTCTATCACCATATCCAGGAGCTTTTACTGCAACTACATTTAATACACCTCTTAATTTATTAAGTACTAATGTAGATAATGCTTCATTTTCCATATCATCACATATGATAACTAATTTTGCAGATTGTTGCATTAAGCTTTCTAGTAATGGTAATATTTCTTGAATATTGCTAATCTTCTTATCTGTAATTAATATATATGGATTATCTAAAACAGCTTCCATTTTTTCTGTATCTGTTACCATGTATGGAGAAATATATCCTTTATCAAAAGACATTCCTTCTACAACATTAACTGCTGTATCTGATGTTTTTGATTCTTCTATAGTTATAACTCCATCTTTAGATACTTTTTCCATTGCTTCTGCAATTAATTGTCCTACTTCTTCATTATCTGCTGATACACTTGCAACTCTTGCTATATCATCTTTTCCATCAACTTCAGAACTAATTTTCTTAATTTCTTCTACTGCTTTTGTTGTTGCTTTATCCATACCTCTTTTTATTGCCATTGGATCTCCACCTGCAGCAACATTTTTAACTCCTTCTTTTACCATTGCTTGTGCTAAAACTGTTGCTGTTGTTGTTCCATCACCTGCAACATCATTTGTCTTTGTAGAAACTTCTTTTACAAGTTTTGCTCCCATGTTTTCGAAACTATCTTCTAATTCTATTTCTTTTGCTATTGTAACACCATCATTTGTAATTAGTGGTGCTCCAAAACCTTTATCTAGGACTACATTTCTTCCTTTAGGTCCTAATGTAACCTTTACTGTATCTGCTAATTTATTTACACCATTTAATAATGATTTTCTTGCATCTTCACCAAATTTAATTTCCTTTGCCATACTAAATTACCAACCTTTCTTTTATTAATCTACAATAGCTAGAATATCTGATTGTCTAACGATTTTATATTCTTCGCCTTCATATTTTACATCTGATCCTGAATAAGTATTTATTATTACTCTATCGCCTTTTTTTACATACATTTCTTCTAATTTTCCATCAATTTTTTCTCCAGGTCCAACCTCTATAACTTTTGCTGTTTGTGGTTTTTCCTTTGCTGATGTTGATAGAATTATTCCACTTTTTGTTTTTTCCTCTTCTTCTTCCATTTTTAATAATACTCTGTCTGCTAATGGTCTTATCATTACACATTACCTCCTATATTTTAAATTAATATGTTCGATTTATTAGCACTCTTTCTTAGTGACTGCTAATAATGTATACCTTTTTTTAGCACTTGTCAAGTCCGTTTGCTAATTTTCACATAAAATTCACATTTATTTTTAAGCAAGCCCATTCACTATTAATTTTATTAGTATTTAATTGGTTTTAGAACTATTATTTTCTTATATTTTTCATTCATTTGTCAGTATTTTCATTATATGTTATAATTATGTTAAGTAGTTGTTGTTATTTCCTATGTTACATTTTTATCAGTCAACATAGAGAAGATATTTTTATAGGAGGAAAGCATATGGCATCAAAACATTTTTTTCGGAATGAATGGAAAAGAATAGTAGCTGTCCTTATTTTAGGACTTATTATTTCTTTAATTCAAGTAGTAGAGCCACAAATTACCAGCAAACTTGTGGTTTCTTTAAACAATTTTGTGCTGGCTATATTACTTGCCGGATTTTCACTTATATTAGGAATTTTATCTTCTGTATTTAATTCCCTAAAAAGTAAAGTCGAAATTCGGACTAAATTGTCAATTTCCAATAATATAAAGTTGGAAGTTGGCAGGAGGTTAATTAATTCGACCTCAAATTCCATCAAAAAATATAACAATAACGAGCGATTAACTTCAATCGTTTGTGAAGCTGATAATTTGGTGGAAAATATCTTCCAACTAGCAAGTCAATGGTTCAGCCTTTTTACTGGATTACTGGTGCTGGTATATACAGCATTTGTTAGTTGGCAAATTTTCCTTCTTTTTCTAGTAGCTGTTATAGCAATTTTCTTTTATCAGAAAAGTGCTATGTATAAGTTAAAAGAAAAAAAGGAAGCTTGTCAAACTGCGCATGAAAAAACTCGCAGTTTGCTAAGGGAATTTATCGAAGGTGTTTTAGATATAAAAGGTCAACTTTTAGGTCCAAACATCAAGAAAATCTTCGAAAATTCTCTAATAGATGAAACTAGTTCTTCAGTAGAAGAAACTGATGTAATTGCAAAAAATAATGTAATCACTTCAGTAATTCTAAACTCTTTCCTATTTGCATTTTTTGCATTAGGAATATGGTTAATTAGTGTGAAACAATTAACCGTCGAAGAGCTAATTACATTATATATGTATAAAAACCATATGATGGTATTAGTTTCATCTATAAATCGCATCGGTACTTTTTGGTCAGGCCTTACTGTATCAAAGAATCGAATAAATGAAGTTCTAAAGTACAGGTCAGTACTCGAAAAAGATCCATGCGGTGTAGTGCATCTGTCTGTTTCAGATGTGAAAGGCAATCTTGCCTTAAAGGATGTTACAGTCTGTGTTGAAGATAAAATTATTTTGGACAATATATCTATTAACATAGAACCGAACTCCTTTGTAGGTATTGTTGGTCAAGGAGGCTGTGGGAAGTCTACTCTATTAAAAGTCTTATCTCATGATATTATCCCAGATTCTGGTGAAATATTATTAGATGGATTAAATTTAAACGAGCTTGATGATTACAGTATCCGATCAGCAATCCGACATGCGCCACAAACGCCCTGTGTCTTTACAATGACTGTAAGGGAAAATCTTCAAATGGCAAATGAAAATGCCACAGAAAAAGATATGTGGGAAGCATTGAAATATGCGGATGCAGACGGATTCGTAAAAGAGCTGGAAAACGGACTTGATACTGTTATCAACCGTTCATCTCTTTCAGGTAGTCAGCTTCAGAGATTGGCACTGGCAAGAATTCCACTCCGCACGTCCAAAATCATTCTGCTAGATGAGGCTACGTCCGCAATGGACAATATAACTCAAAGCAGAATAATATCAACACTAAAAAGAGTTACCGAAAATCATACAATTGTAATGGTAGCTCACCGTCTTCATATCTTAGAGGATGCCGATGTTATCCTTTATATGGAAGATGGTAGGATTGTTGATACAGGTTCATATTCCGACCTTTATAAAAGGAATAGTTCATTCCGAAAACTCGCAGATGAAGGCTAGAGCAATGCTCTAGCCTTCTTTCTTTTTCTATTATAAGAATTTTAAGACAAACCGCTAATTTTCTTTTGCAGCTTTTATTAATCCTACAAAAACTGGTGCTGGTCTATTTGGTCTTGATTTTAGCTCTGGATGGAATTGAACTCCAATAAAAAATGGATGCTTTGTATATTCTACAATCTCTACTAATTTTCCATTTGGAGAAACTCCTGAACATATTAATCCTGCTTTTTCTAATTGTTCTTTATAATCATTATTATATTCAAAACGGTGTCTATGTCTTTCTGAAATATTTTCTTTACCATATAATTCTTTTACTTTACTATCATCTTTTAGTAAACAAGGATATGCTCCTAATCTCATAGTTCCGCCTTTTTTCTTTATCTCTTTTTGTTCATCCATTATATGAATTACTTTATTCTTAGCATTTTCATCAAATTCTTCTGAATTTACATCTTCCAATTTTAATACATTTCTAGCAAATTCAACAACAGACATTTGCATTCCAAGGCATATACCTAAAAATGGGATATTATTTTCTCTAACATATTCAATTGCTGTTATCATTCCTTCTATTCCTCTATTTCCAAATCCACCTGGAACTACAATTCCATTATATTCTTTTAATTTTTCTTCTACATTATCTTTATTTATTTTTTCTGAATCTACCAAATCTACTTTTACTTTTACATTATTTGCGTATCCTGCATGTGTTAAACTTTCGATAACTGATATATATGAATCTTCTAATCTAGTATATTTTCCTACAATTGCAATTTTTACTGTTTTATCTTGTATATTATTTATTTTATCTATCATATCTTGCCACTCAGAATTGTCTGGAATGTAATTATCTAATCTTAATTGGTTGCATACAGCTCTTCCTAATCCTTCTTTTTCTAGCATAAGTGGTACTTCATATAAACATTTTACCGTTTTATTTTGAATTACATTTTCTTTTCTTACATTACAAAATAATGCTAATTTTTCTCTTATAGAATCTGGAATTTCAATTTCACTTCTACAAACTAATATATTTGGTTTTATTCCATATGATTGTAATTCTTTAACAGAGTGTTGTGTTGGTTTAGATTTTATTTCATTTGATCCTGTAATATATGGAAGAAGTGTTACATGTATATATAAAACATCTTCTGGATTTTTTTCTAATCCAACTTGTCTTATTGCTTCAATTATTGAAAGCCCCTCTATATCTCCTACTGTTCCTCCTATTTCTGTAATTACTATATCAGTATCAGTATTTTCAAAACTGTATATTTTTTCTTTTATCTCATTTGTTACATGAGGTATAACTTGTACTGTTTTTCCTAAGTAATCTCCTCTTCTTTCTTTTTCTAGTACTTCTAAATAAATTTTTCCCATAGTTATACTAGAATCCTTTGTTAAATTTTCATCAATAAATCTCTCGTAATGTCCTAAGTCTAAATCTGTTTCTGCTCCATCATCTGTAACAAATACTTCTCCATGTTCATATGGGCTCATTGTACCAGGATCAACATTTAGGTATGGATCAAATTTTTGTATTGTTACTTTATATCCTCTATTTTTTAATAATCTACCTAATGATGCTGCAGTTATCCCTTTTCCGAGTCCAGATACAACTCCGCCTGTTACAAAAATATATTTAGTATTCATAAAAAACCTCCATTCAAGCAATAAATTTGCTTAAACCGCATAATGATATTTTTAATTCTAAAAAACAAAAGAGAGATTAAAAAACTTACGCGGTTTTTTTTTAATCTCTCATAACTCTTAAATAACTATATTGATATATTATCACAAGATAAATTATGTTTCAACATATTTAAGAAATTTTTTGTAATGTGTAATTAAAAGTACTTGCAAATAATGTTAATAAATTAAATAATAATGTATGCAATACTTGACCTAAGAATGACATTATTATAATTCCTACTAATGTTGCTTCAAATATAAATAATATTGCTTTCATATCTTTTGTATATATAGTATCTATCACTATCATATATAATCTACAAATGCAAACCATTACTAATATATACAATACAAATTCAGCAAAATTAAATTCTCCTAAAATTAACGTAGATGATAGAAAATATGCTACTTTAATAATTACTGCTGCTGCATATGCTTCTGTTTTTTTATTTCTTTTTAAATATTCATATACTAGAATTGCAATTATTAGATCAAAAACAAAGTTTAATACTAATGTCATATCCTTCTACCTCCTTCTTATAAATTCATTGTACCAATTAATTCTAGTACATTGTCTGTAAATTCTTTTTCTCCACTATCATTAATTAAATTTGTCATTACATATGTTTTCATTTGATATTCTTTATCTGCAACCAAGTATATTTTTCCTTTTTCTGTAACATCATCTTTCTCATATTCATATAAATAAGTTATATAATATAAATTATCAGAAAGTTTTACAAATTTTTTAGAATTTACTGTTATTAAGTAATCATCTGATAAATTAAATTCTTCTTTAATATTTATATTATCATATACTTGTTTCGCTTCATCTTCATTACTTAAATCAACTTTTTCATTATTAGTTCTAATAGCTTCATTTTTTACTGCAACAATATTTCCTGTTTCTAAATCAACATATTTAGCAAAATCAATATTGTCAGATACTAATGTAGCAAATTTTTTTGTATCACAAGTCCAATAATCATATTTTCCAGAATTTAATGTTGCCTCAGTTTTCATATTTTCATCATTAATCCAATTCATGGCTGTTACACCTGAAACTAAAGCCATTGAAATTATACAAAATACAAATACAACAATAACTTGATATGCTTTAAGCTTTTTTTGTGATATTTCATAAATAATCCCTAAAATTGCAATTACTATCATTATAATTACAACTATATGACTTAAATATAAACATGTCCACATATTTATCTCTCCTTTTTTGCTTTTATACACATCTATTATACATTTTTTGACTTAATATGTGTATTTCCATAATATTACTTTTTTGTTACATTTTTATATCAAACAATTATAATTTTTTTACGTTATGATATACTATTATTGTAATTTTAGTTATAGGAGGTTATTATGACACCACATAATGAAGCAAATTTAGGAGATTTTGCAAAAACTGTTATTATGCCTGGAGATCCTTTAAGGGCAAAATATATTGCTGAAAATTTTTTAGAAGATTATAAATTAGTAAATTCTGTTAGAAATATGCTTGGATATACTGGATATTATAAGGGAAAAAGAATTTCAGTTATGGCACATGGTATGGGAATGCCAAGTGTAGGAATTTATTCATATGAATTATATAAATTTTATGATGTAGAAAATATTATAAGAATTGGCTCTTGTGGAGGATATATCCAAGAGTTAGATTTATTTGATGTGGTTCTTGCAGATAATGTTTATACTGAAGGAAATTATGCACTTACTTTTAATAATGATGATTGCCATCTTGTATCAGCTAACAAAAATCTTAACTCTGTTTTAAAACAAGTAGCTTATAACTCTAAAATTAAAATTTTTGAAGGAAATACAGTATGTACAGACATTGTAGATTTTTATATGACAAATTCAAAAAAATTCTTTAACAGACTTCCCAAAAAATTAAATCCAATTTCTGCTGAAATGGAAGCATTTGCATTATTTTATAATGCTAAAGTTTTAAATAAAAAAGCCTCATGTCTAATGACTGTTGTAGATTCTCCATTTATTGAAAAGCAAGCTACTCCAGAAGAACGTGAGCACGGTTTAAACAAAATGATAAAAATTGCATTAGAAGCTGGAATTCTACTATAATAAAAGAAATTTTGTAAGTATACCTTAAAATTTTATTTTAAATAATTTTATTAAATAGAACAAAAGGGACATGATTAAAGTTTTATGACCTTTTAAATAACTTACATGCCCCATATTTCATAGTACAACTTATTTGCAGTTTGCTTTGCTTCGCACAGCTAAGAAATGTTCGTCACCAAAATTGCATAGCAATTTTGTATGAAATTTATTTATATAAAAGGGAAGTTCGGAGAACTTTCCTATTATATGAAATATATGAAAAAACAGCCATAACCTAATTTAGGTTAATGGCTGTTTTTGATTTTGTGAAAAGATTATTGGCTCAAATAACTTAATTAAGATAGAAATATTTTATTCTTTCTGGATCATCTTCATATTTTTTAATAAAATTAATTCCAAACAAAACAATTTCTATTTGGCTTGCACTTGGCTTTCGATAGAATATTTTTTCAAATATTTTTAACCAAAATGGCTTTAACTTTTTGTTTATTATTAATATTAAAAATATTGTAAATGCCACAACTTCAAATATTAATACATTAATACCATTTGTAGCATTTAAATGTAATAAACATAAAGTAATCACAATCGGCCAAAAGCAATATTGTAATGCCGCAACCTTTAAACTTTCAGGAAAATTTGTAGACAATATATTTTCTTTATTTATTTCTTTACCTTGTAAATAGCATTGATATGCTTTTTTAAAAATATAAAGATATTGAGCATCTTTTTTATGTTTTATAGCATAAATAATATCAGGTAAAAGATAATACAGCTGAAAGCAAGTCGTTACAGCAAACACTGCTATAGCAATAATCCCTATTATTCCTCTGGCTAAGAAGAATATAAATCCCAAAATTGTATAAAAGATTATAAGTAAGATTAATTTCTTATGTTTTGGAAGTTCATATTGCTTAATATTAGCATGTATTTTTTCTTCCTCTTTTCTGCTTATAAGTTTGGCACTATACTTTCCATCTCCTTCAGTTATCTTTGCACAAATTCCGGTTTTCAGTGACTTTAGAATAATTCCATCCTCTACTACATAACCCAACCGTTCTTCTTCCATAATTTTTCTCCTTTCAAAATTTGTAAACATAAATATTATACCATATTTTTTATATAATGTCTATGATTGGAGTTTTTGGCTATAGTATGAAATTTTTTTATTATATTATTTTATGTAATTGGTTTTTATTAGAAAATTTATGCTAAGAAAAAAAACAGTCGTGCTCTAAAGTACGACCGCTTTTTTTGTTTACTAAAAGATTTAATTTTTGTAGTACCAGTCAAAGATTTTTGAATCTTCTTCCTCATACTTCTTTAAAAACTGTAGACCAAACCACACCAGTTCAATTTGATCTTTTGTGGGCTTTCTAAACAAAAGGGCTTTTTCTATTTTTTCATATAATTTTAAAGCCTTTTTATTTTCTATTGAGAATATATACAATACAAAAATTGCAACAATAATTATTACATATTTAAGCATTGCTGTATTATCTGTAAATAAAATAACAATAGATACTATTAAAGCCAGTAGTATTTGACTTATTTCAATAGTATTAGTTTCTTTAGGATGATATTCTATTACAGATAACTCCTCTAGGTTAATATCTTTTTTAGCTCTGTCACATTCATCTATTCTTTCCAGGATGCTCATATATTGAGCATGTTTTTTATACCTAAATGCATAAATAATATCTGGCAAAAGAAAATAGATTTGAACACATGTTATAGCAGTTGCATATAGCCCTGCTGAAAGTCCTCGTATTCCAGCTATAAGGAAAAAACTTATTGTAATAATTGCATATGCTACAATCATTCCGATAATAATATTTTTGGAAGAAATTTTTTTATTCTCTTCTTCTAAGATTTTTTTCTCTGTTCTGTATCCAATTAGTTCAGCTATTTCTACTCCATCATTCGACCGCGTTACTCGTGCGGTTGGTATTCCAGTTTTAGGAGAAGTTAATATAACACCTCCATCAATTGGAAATCCTAGCCACAATTTTTTCATAATCTTTTATCTCCTTTCAAATTTGTAAACATAATTATTGTAGCATTTTTTTCTTGTTTTGTCTATTATAAAACTGCCTCGTTAACCTTCTAAGCAGTTTTTTATATTTATTGTAATTCTTGTTTTATCTTTATCGCTAACTCTTTATTTATTCCTTTAACTGTCATTATTTCTTCTGGTGATGCATTTTTTATATTGCTTACAGTTTTAAATCTTTTTAAAAGTAAATTTCTCTTTACCTCTCCTATTCCTGATATTTTATCTAATGCAGATTCTGTCATTTCTTTTTCTCTTAATTTTTTGTGATAAGAAATTGCAGTATCATGAACAGTATCTTGAAATTTAGTAATCAAGTTTAGTAATTCTTCTGATATTTCTATTTCATTTCTGTTTTCATCCATTAATGCTCTAGTTCTATGCTTATCATTTTTTACCATACCAAATATTTTTATATCAACACCAAGTTTATCTATAACTCTTCTTGCTGCTCTAATTTGTGTAATTCCTCCATCAACAAATATTACATCTGGTAAATTTCCAAATCCAGTACTTTCTCCATTTAATGAATGTTTTAATCTTCTTTCTATTACTTCTTCCATACATCTTGGATCATCTTGACCATAAACTGTTTTTATTTTAAATCTTCTAGATAAATTTTTCTTAATAATTCCATTTTGCATTACACACATTCCTGCAACCATATTTGTTCCTGATATATTTGATATATCATAACATTCTATCTTTCTAGGAATTTTATCCATTATTAGAACTTCTTTTAATTCTAATAATAAACTATTTTTATCTTCAAACTTATTTTTTAAAGTAATATCTGCATTATTTTCTGCCATCTCTACAAAACGTAGTTTTTCACCTTTTTGAGGAGTCTTTATTTCTACTTTATGATTTGCAATATTTGAAAGCCATTCTTCTATACTTTCTTTATCTTCTGGCTCTTCCCTCATCATAATTTTATTTGGTAAATTTGGATTATCCATATAATATTGTTTTAAAAATCCAGAAAGAATTTCACTATCTTCCATATCAATTAAATCTTGGAAGAAGTAATATTCTCTACCTACCATTTTGCTTCCTCTTACAAAAAAGATTTCTATGCAAACTTCTAAATCATTTTTTGCAATTCCTATAACATCAATATTATTTTCTGAAATATTAGAAACTCTTTGTTTCTCTGATATTCTTTCGATAGCCACCATTTTATCTCTTAAATATGCAGCTTTTTCAAAATCTAATTTTTTTGATGCTTCTTCCATTTGTATTCCGAGTTCTTTAATTATTTTACTTGTTTTTCCTTCTAATAAATCTATTATTTCATCTATTTGTTTTATATACTCTTCTTTAGTAATATATCCAACACATGGTGCAAAACATTTTTTTATGTGATAATTTAAGCAAGGTCTTGTAGTAGATTTAAAACTTCTACATTGTCTTATTTTATATTTATTTTTTATAAAATCAACCATTTCTTTTGCGGCACCTGGATTTGCATATGGTCCAAAGTATTTTGAACCATCATTTAATAATCTTCTTGTTATGATTACATTAGGAAAATCAGACTTTACATCTATTTTTATATATGGATATGTTTTATCATCTTTTAATAAAACATTAAATTTAGGTCTATATTTTTTTATTAAGTTACATTCTAATATTAATGCTTCTGCTTCATTATTTACTACTATATATTCAAAATAATCTACTAATGAAACCATTTTCTTTATACGTTCTGTTTTATTAGTTTTTCTGAAATATGATGTAACTCTTCTTTTTAATGAAATAGCTTTACCAACATATATGATGTTATTATTTTTATCATGCATAAGATACACACCAGGTTTTGATGGCAATTTTTTTATTTCCTCTTCTATATTAAATTTAGCACTCATTTTTTCACCTCGCTTATTTTTAATTATATATATATTATTTATTTTTTTCAATCAATTATGTAGTAAAGGGAAAAAGCAGTGCCTTTTCCCTTAAAGTTTTTAATGAGAATTTAATCTGTGATGTGCGGATGGGCATCCATTCGTTCAAGCATATCAGAAAATTCACGCATAATTTCGTCAATCTCTGAGTATGTTGTCTGCATTCCCCAAACTCTTTTGTTTGAGTGAATAACAATCCAATCTTTTCCGACAATCGCATCATGATTGTCATCAATCTTGAATCGAATTTCATCATTCTTTTTCAAACAGTCTGAGTCCATGAGTTTAAATGCTTTTACACATTCTTCTAAAACTTCTTCCCAACAAACATCTTTTCCATAACATACGGTTATTTCCTTTCCATGTCCATTACTGGATATTTCCACTTTTTCCACTTCCACTTTCATTTCGTGTAACCGCATTAATTGTCTTCCCATTCTGTTTCTCCTTTCAACTTGCTTTACTACGCCATATATTATAGCATTTTTTAAGGTATTAATCAACATAAAACACACCTTATCTCTAAGGTGTGTTTTATGTTTTACCACTCATCTTCGAAATCTGAACAAATCCAAAGATTTTCAGTGTCTTCTCCTAACTTCAAGAACAATCTATCCAATTCATTTAATGCAGACATTCCATCAGCATAAAATGAAGTTTCAGCTATTCTTGTTTTTCCATCAGAGCTTTCTAATTCAGCTCTAATATTATTGGCCGAAAAGCGAATAGTCACTCTCTCATTCAGTTTGAAAACTACTTCTAAAATAAATTTTTCAAACACTTCTGAGAACTCGTTTTTCTTACTTGCTTCTTTCAAAGCATTCAGTAAATTGGCACAATACTGCATATCTTCCCTCTCTTCATTAGGTTCAAACTCTATATGCAATTCTTTGCCCTTTTCTTCTCTTCCGACAATCCACATATGATTGGATTCTTTTACTTCGAGAACTTTGAAAGTAATAGCCTTTCCCTGGTACGCAATCCGATAAATACTATCCTTTACTCTCTCTATCATACTTTTCCCTCCATTATAGGTATAAAGCTATAACAAATAGTATCTTAAGTATTTTACACCCTTTTTATATTAATTTCAATATATTTCCAGCATTTCTAGTCAACCTTTTTTTACAAAGTATTTTATTATATTTATAGGTTTACAATAGATATGTCACAGTAAGATAAAAAATAAAAAGGAAATACCTCAAAAATATGATAGAATATTTT